>JAJRTI010000027.1 GCA_024278415.1 Planctomycetota bacterium
CTGCGTCCGCAACCCTGGGCTAGAAGACAGAAGCCCGTTGGGCTTCGGGATTGCGCTTCCGTTGGTTGAAGCGTAATCCCGCAAAGGGCGTGATGTCCAAAGCCCGGCGATTGTGGCACTTGGCTGAAATGTTACCAGTGATTGGAGGGCGATTTTGAGCCGTCCATATGTACCACATGGCTCGCAGGAAAACAAGGATAGCCCCCGGCCGAGACGCGCGCACGGCAGGCGGGACGCATAGGGAAACTCCTGTTCTGGGAACGCTTGACTTCCCGACTGAGCGAGCCACAATATCTTCCTTCGCCGATACAGAGCAGACCGCCTGAAGGCGGGACTCCAAACTCAGGAACTCGCATGGACCCCCAGCGCCTCCAAGAACTCCTCGGCAGTATTCGCAGCACCCGCGTGCTCGTGTTTGGCGACTTCTGCATCGACGCGTATTGGGACTTCGACATGGCCGCGTCGGAAGTCTCCATCGAGACCGGCAAGCCCACGTGGCCGGTGCGCACGCAGCGCTACGGGCTCGGCGGCGCAGGCAACGTGGTGAGCAACCTCGTGGCGCTTGGCGTAGGCGACGTGCACGCGATCGCGGTCGTGGGCGACGACCTCTACGGCCGCGAGATGGTGGCCATGTTTCGTTCGCTCGGCGTGCACGCGGACCGCGTGGTCGTCCAGGCCGAGCAGTGGGACACGCCGGTGTACGGCAAGCCGCACGTAGACGGAGTCGAGCAGAGCCGCATCGACTTCGGCGTGTTCAACGCAATTGCCCCGGGCGCCGAGGGCCGCGTCGCGGCGGCCATGAGGGACGCGCTCGACCACGTGGATGCGGTGATCCTCAACCAGCAGCTCCCGCGCGGGGCGAGTTCGGACAGCATGATCGGTTTGCTCAACGAAATCGTGGCCGAGCATCCTGACACGACCTTCGTTGTGGACTCGCGCGACAAGAGCGGGCTCTACGAGGGCGTGATCCTCAAGATCAACGGCCACTAAGCCGCGCGGCTGTGTGGGAAGGACGCGCCGGTTGGGGAAGCCGTGCCGCTCGGCGCGGTGCGGGAATATGCGCGACAGGTTTTCGCGCGCACGGGCAGGCCTGTGATCGTCACTCGGGGCGAGGCGGGCTGTGTGGTCCAAGAGCAGGACGGGCTGCGCGAAGTGCGGGGCGTGAAGGTCGAAGGCGAGGTCGACCCCGTCGGCGCAGGCGACACGTTTGTGTCTGCACTCACGGCCGCGCTCGCGGCCGGCGCCTGTGCTTCCGATGCCGCGGCCCTGGCCAACGTGGCGGCCGCGGTGACCGTGGCCAAGCTCCGCCAGACCGGCACGGCCGCGCCGGAGGAGATCGCCGAACTCGCGGCGAGGGCATAGCCCGCGGCGTCCCATGCAATCAGGGCATCGACGGCATCGACATTCCTTTGCACTTTTCGCGCGGCGGTCTGCGTCAGTCGCGTGATCGCAGCGTCTTAGCGGTGGCCGCCGGCATGATGCCCCCGAGAGAGGAACGGCCAGACCGCCTAACCGGCATTTCTCACCAGCCCGGGATGTAATGTGAGCAGAAGCGAACGTACGCTAGGTTTCGCGGCGTTCTGAACGCGCCGGCATGATGACCGTCTGCCCACGCGGTGGATCGGAGGGCTGGCCCTTCGGGCTAAAGGCGGGACTCCGAACGGCCGGCGATCATCCGCCCCGCTTGCTACCCCCGCAGCCAGGCGCGGATTTCCTCTTCGGTGGGCTCGACCGGATCGGGTTCGAGGCCGGGGATGTAGCGGCAGGCCTCGTAGAGGACCGGCGCGGCCTGGCCGTGCACGTTGGCCACGTGGTGGATATACGGGCCGCGGATGATGTGCTCCTCCCATAGCGGCCAGTCGTTTACCTCGACCCACACGTACGTGCCGCGGTTGTGCGGCCCCGCGCAGCCCCTGGCGTGGCCCATGAGGAGCGAGTACTCGCCGTGGTCGCCGTCGAAGCGCGCAATGGTCACGTCGCCGCCCTTGATGTGGCAGTCGGTTACGCCGGGGTCCCCGCTTTCGAGGATGTAGTGGCCGCTCACTGCGGGCTGGCAGCCCTCGGCCGCGAGGCACGTGGGGAAGGGGCCGCAGTGCCACAGCAGCTCCGAGTTGTCGTTTTCGGGATGGCGGATCGTGAGGTCCGCGAAGAAGGTGGGCGTGGTGTTGCGCACCGCGGCTTGGAGCATGACGGACGTGACCGCGCCGTGCACGTCCGTCTCGCAGCCCACGGGCAAGCCAAGGCCGGTCAGTTCGCTATCGATAAAGCAGGGCATGATGCCCATGGCGTCTTGCATCGCGGACCAGCATTGGATCGCGATCGCGGAGAGGCCCTCCGCATCGGCCCACTCGCGGATAGTCGTCATGAGCCCGGCCATGTTCAGCGCGGCATCATTGGGCACGGTGGACATGTCGACACGCGGCTTCCACTCGTCGACGATGGCCTGCATCGCGTCAGGCTGCGACTGCACTTTGTCCCGGGTCTGCATGATCATCTCGGTGAGTGTGATGGGCACGACCTCGATGCCGAAGCGTTCGAGCAGTTCGCCCTCGTTGATCATGACGGTCCAGAACCCGCCGGGCCGCGTGCTGATCTGGCCGATGCGCACGTTGCGGAACGCGTTCACGACCGCGGCCGCGGACATGAAGTTGTGGAACCCGCGCTCGAAGACCGCGCTGTCGACGCGGCTGTTGACGATGTACGTGAACGGCACTCCCAGGCGCCGGAGGACCTTGCTCGTGGCGAAGAGGCCGCACTGGGTGTCGCGCAGGCGGGTGTGGTCGGCCACCGGCGCCTCGTCCCGCGGGCCCCAGAGCAGGAACGGCAGCCCCATGTCCCTGGCGAGCTTGGCCACCGCGTCCTCAGTGCCGAAGTTGCAATGCGGCGAGAAGACCGCGTCCACCCCGGCGTGCTTGAAGATCGACACCACCTGGGGCACTTCCGCGGCCTCGAACAGCAGGCCCTCCTCGTTGAGGTCTTCGATGTCGACTACGTCGTAGCCCCAACTGACGATCTTATCCTTGATCAGCTTCTTATACTTCGCGCTGTCTTCCTTGCTAAACACGTTGCGCCGCGTGGGGGCGTATCCGACTGTCAGTTTCTGTTGTTCGGCCATGGTGGGGCTCCTTGGGAGAGGGTCATTCGTCAATCGCCATGGGTCATTCGAGTGCGCAATCGGCCGCTTGCTGAGACTTCAGCTTTTCAGGCAGCTTCGCCTGAGGAACCGCGATCGTGAAGCCCAACGGGCTTCTCAGAAGGCGAACACGCCAGAGTTTGCCAGGATCCCGCTCCAGTTCTCGGGGCTCAATTGTCGCACTTGGCTGAAATGGTAACACTTCAGCCAAGTACAACAGTCGGGTACCCGGAATACTGTCAAAGCTTCCGTGCAATGCCGCGTGTTGGGGTATCTGAATCCCAACGGGATTCCGGATATCAGCCCAGGGTTCGCGAGCGAACCTCGCAACCCTGGGTTTTGAGGCGCACAGCTTCGCTCCCCCCCATCCGCCCGCCCTGCAGGGCGGGCGGATGGGGGGGGGGAGTTCAATAGGACTGCCCTGGCCCCAGGGTAGCGGCCTGCGGCCGCAACCCTGGGCTA
>JAJRTI010000543.1 GCA_024278415.1 Planctomycetota bacterium
AACGTGAAGGTCGCCGAGAAGATAGGGCTCGACTACGTGGCGTTCCTCCGCTCACTGGGCACGGACGAGGACAAGGTGGGGGCGATCGAGCAGAAGTTTGTGTAGCGCTAAGGGGACGCACTGCCCAGCGATGTGGTCGTGGCCGGCGCCCGCTGGGTAGCACGCACGTCAGTGCGTTCCGCTCTGGGTCTTCCACGCCACCAGGCAGAGACGCTTTACGAGCGTGCAAAGGCTCTATGCTTCTTCGCAGACTTCGCTGCAAAACGGGGGCGGCTGCACCGCAGCCGATGTGGAGTGCGGTCCCGCGTGTGCGGGAACGCCGCTTTAGTGCCTTACCGGTGTTCGGACGACAACATGTTGTCGATGTCGCTGAACGCCAGCACGGGGCTTGTCCCCGTGTCGCTGGGCGGCGGGGGCCGCAGGCCGCCCAGGGGGCACAGGATTGCCGACTACAGGGCGGCTCCCTGTCATCCCTCGCCCCTCTCCTTGCCGAATCTCGCTCGCCTTCGGCGAGCGAGATTCGGCAAGGAGAGGGGAAACAGCGTGTGGCTGGTTCCGCGGTAGTCGGTAATCATCGCTACGCTGGGGCAAGCCCAGCGCGGGCGGGAGGACAGCCCGCGGTACGGTGAACGCGCGGCGCAGCCGCCTCTTCCTGCAAGCAACGTCTTGCAGGAAGCCTAGCTCCTTAGCGTAAATCTCGCGACAACATGTTGTCGATGTTCTGTCACCCTCCTACTCTTAGTCTTACTCTTTGTCCTACTCCTCCGCCGTGTCATGCGTTTTATGAGTAAGACTAAGATTAGGAACTGCGGCGCAGCCGCCCCTTTCTCGCAGCGCAGTCTGCGAGAAAGCGTAGTGCCTTAAGCATTCGTACCTGCGACGAAAAACAAGAAGTGGCTCACGTGGAGCGGACGGCCTTCGTCGTCCGTCGGAACGCGAAGGCGGGACTCCGAACAGCGACAGCGCTGCGCGCTGCCAGCCAAAGCGCCGTCGAGCCGGCGCACTCCACAACGGGGCGCATCGACAACATGTTGTCGTGCGAAGACAGCCGTGGAGGGGCGCCGTCGAGCCGGCCCCGAGTTGTCCCACAATAGGACGGCCTCAACCTGACACGTGCCGTTGTGCGACGTACGACACGCTTGTCGCACATGCGGCAAGTTGTCTACGATGTTGCCATGCTATGAGCGACGCGAAAACTGGACGTCGGACAACGCAACATGAAGTGGCGACGAGGTTTGGCAACCCACTGGGCGGGCCTTTCTCGTGCACCACGCTCCGATCCTCCGCCACGCGGAAGCCTTCCGTTGTCTCATGGCACATCCCTTGCGTTCGTTGACGCCGTGCCGCAACGACCCGTTCGCTGCGGCATTCTTTGGCGCCGATGTACGACATTGGTGTGCAACACGCGTGACCGACAGACGTGTGCAACACGCGTGAACAACAACGACACCCCATGCTGTGCAAGTCCTCAGAAGGAGGTTCTTGCTCAGTGGCCCGGAACGGTGGTCAAACTCAGGTGACAACGCCTCCTCCTGCCCCCAACACCGACGCGCCCGCGCCCCCGCCCTCGCCCGCTGCGCCAAGCCTGGGCGACTCTGAGTGCGCAATCGCGCTGGCTGTCGCGCTCGCGCTTATGGCCGGACTGCTCGCGATTGTGTATGGCACGGCTTGGATCTGCCGGCATAACGTGCCCGCGGCCCGGGCGACGATCTGGGTGGGAGTCGCGGTCAGTTTCGTGTGTGGATGGTATCTGACCAATAGGATCATCCTTCCGCTCGGCCGACTCAAGCAGATTGTGGACGAGACGCTCGACGGGAAACGGTGGAAGCTCCGTGTCGAAAAGCTGGGCGCGTTAGCCTGGCTCGCGGAACTGTGGAACGCGGCGGCCATCGTCCAAGATGAGGACATGGAAACTCTGCAGCGCCAGGTGGCCGACCTCGAAGTCAGCGGGCGCATGGCCGCGGTGCAGAGCAAGCGTGCCGAAGCCATCGTGCAAAGCCTCGATGACGCGGTGGTCATTGTCGACGGAGCGGGGCAAGTCACCTTCGCCAATCGTGTCTGCGAGCCCCTGCTCGGAACCGCGCCCAGCGACCTCATGGGCCGCCGCGCGAGCGAGTGCATCACGGTCGCCGAACTGGCCGAGTTCATTAGCAGTACGTTGCGGGCCGGCCCTGGTGCGCTGCCGCAGCCCATCGAGATCACCGTGGGCACAGACACCGATCAGCGCAGCCTGAAGGTCTCGGCCCATGCGATCACGGCCGAAGGCGTCTCGTCTGGGTATACGATTCTGTGCCGCGACGTGACTCCCCAAAAGATGGCCGAGCGAATGCGCCACCGGCTCATCGACAGCGTGTCCAAGGAAATCGTGCCGCCTCTGGCCGACATCCGCGCACGCAGCGACCGCCTTATGCGCTCGACGGGCGGCCAGCGGGGGACTCTGCGCGAGGAGGCCGAAGCGATCCACAGCGGCGTGGAGACCGTGTCGAATCTCATCAGCGACCTCCGCCGTCTCACCGAAATCGAGAGTGGCGGCATGATGGTGCGCCGACAGGCCGTCAACATGGAGGCGCTGCTCCAGCAGGCGACGAACCTGGTGCGTATCCAGGCGGAGGCAAAGCAACTCGATTGGTGCGCGGATGTGCCAGCTCTGCTGCCGCCGGTGCAAGGCGACCCGGACATGATCAAGGTCATCGTGCTGAACCTGCTCAGCAACGCGATCAAGTTCACGCCCAACGGCGGCCGGATTGACATAGACGCGTTCGAGGAAGACGGCCAAATCGCTGTGCGCGTGCGCGACACCGGCTGCGGCATCGAGCCCGAAGACTTGCCTCGCGTGTTCGACAAGTTCTTCCGCACCGACCAGGCCCGGTCCATGCGTGTTCCTGGCGCCGGCCTCGGCCTCACCCTGGCCAAGCAGATGGCGCTGCTCCACGATGGCGATCTGCACGTGGCGAGCCAGCCCGGACAGGGCACGGAAGTGTGCCTGCTGCTGCCCGCGGCGCCGTCGACGCCGATCGACGCCCCGCAAGCCAAGCGCCTCACCCTGAGCGACGTCACGCCCGACCACACCACGCAAGAGGTTCCGGACGGTGAGAATAAACAAGTCAACTGAGAACGACGTGACGATCCTGAGCCCAGACGCCGCGATCATCGACGAAGCAACGCACGCCTTGCACACCGCGCTCCAAGAGTGCGTGCAGGGCGGCGAACTTCGCATCGTCGTGGACCTCGCGAGCGTGCCCTTCATGGACAGCCGCGCGCTCGAAGTGCTGGTCGACACGCACGCGGAGCTGCGCCACATCGACGGCGCGGTGAAGCTTGCCCGCCCCACCACGACCTGCCTCGACATCCTCAAGGCCACTCGCCTCGACGCGCGCCTCCAAGTGCACCAGGACCGCGCCGGCGCGGTACGGAGTTTCGTCTAGCGCACGCGATAGTTTTCGGTGGTCGACCACCGAAAACCGAAAACTGCGCCATGTGCCAGCGGCTGTTGGAATGCCCAGCGACAATAGCGGCCCCCGTTATCTCATCCCCCCCCGCTCACACCCATGCCCACTGCTACCCCCCCACGGCTCGGCCAGATGCTCATCGACGAAGGCGTGCTCACGCGCAGCCAACTCGGCGAAGCGCTGAAGCGCCAAGAGGAGATGGGCGCGCGGCTCGGCGAAGTGCTCGTTGACATGGGCATGGTGGCCGAATCGCACCTCATGCAGTTGCTCGGCCAGCAGTCTGGCATCCCCGCGGTGAACCTGCGCATCCAACTCATCGACCCCAAAGTCGTGCCCATCATCCCGCAGGAAAAGGCCGAACTCTACCACGTCATCGCCATGTTCAAGGTCCACAACGACCTCACCGTGGCCATGTCGGACCCCCACTCGCTGTTCGTCATCGACGACCTCGAGAACATCACCGGCTGCCAAATCCTGCCCGTGCTCTGCCAGGCCGCGGACATCGACGAACAGATCGACGCGCACTACAACAAGGAACTCGACATGGTCGAGTTCCTCCAGCGCCTCGACGATCACGACATGATGGCCGCGGACCAGGTGAGGGAAAGCGATGAGATTTCCGACGACGACGTGGAGGCCGAAGACGAGAGCCCGGTCATCAACCTCATCAACGTGATCATCCTCAACGCGGTGCGGGAACGGGCGAGCGATATCCACATCGAGCCGAGCGAAGGCAACACGCGCGTGCGCCTGCGCATCGACGGCGTGCTCCACGAGACCATGCAGCCCCCGGCGCGGGTGCACGCGGCCATGGTGTCCCGCATCAAAGTCATGGCCAAGATGGACATCGCCGAGCGCCGGCTGCCCCAAGACGGCCGCATCCATCTCACCGTGGACAACCGCAACGTGAACGTGCGCGTGTCCACCATGCCCACCGTGGTGGGCGAAAAAGTTGTGCTGCGCCTGCTCGACAAGAGCAACCTCGTCATGGACCTGACCCAGCTCGGCTTCCGCGCCGACACGCTGCCGGTGCTCGAACGCATGCTCGCCATGCCGCACGGCATTTTCCTCGTGACCGGGCCCACGGGCAGCGGCAAGACCACCACACTCTATTCCGCGCTCGATCGGCTCGCCACGCCGGAGCAGAATACGATCACGGTTGAGGATCCAGTCGAGTACCAACTCGACATGATCAATCAGGTGCAGGTCAACGAGCATATCGGCCTCACGTTCGCCGCAGCGTTGCGCACGATCCTGCGCCAAGACCCGGACATTGTCATGGTTGGCGAAATCCGAGACGGCGAGACCGCGAGCGTGGCGATCCAGGCGGCGCTCACCGGCCACCTGGTGCTGTCCACCCTGCACACGAACGACAGCGCAGGCGCGGTCACGCGCTTGCTCAACATGGGCGTGGAGCCCTACCTGCTCTCGTCGGCCATGGTAGGCGTGCTCGCCCAGCGCCTCCTGCGCCGCATCTGCAACGAGTGCCGCACGAAATACTTCCCCGAAGAAACCGTGCTCGACCGCATCGGCTGGCCTGGGGACGAGCGCGGCAGAGCCTTCCCCTGCGGCAAGGGCTGCCCGACGTGCTTCGGCACCGGCCTACGCGGCCGGCAGGGCATCTACGAATTGCTCGACGTGGACCGCACCATGCGCGAACTCATCATGACCGGCGCGTCCACCGACAAGCTGCGAGAGGCCCGCGACCGCAGCGGCTACCGCTCGTTGCATCAAGAGGGCCTGCTCTGCGTTCGCGAAGGAATCACCACGGTCGAGGAGGTGCTGCGCGTCGCCATGGCGGACGCAGAAGCGGAGTGACACCCATGCCGAATACCTTGGAAGACATCCTCTCCCTCGCGCGTCAGCGCGGCGCGTCCGACGTGCTCGTCGTTGCCGGCGAGCCCCCGGTGCTGCGCATCCAAGGCCAACTCGTCTGGATCGAGCAAGCTCCCTTGTCCAACGACGAGCAGCTTCGCCTGCTCACGGCCCCCCTGACCGACACACAACGCCGCGATCTCGACGCGTGCCGGGAACTCGACCTCTCCTTCACCAGCCCCCGCGCCGGCCGCTTCCGGCTCAACCTGCACTACGCACGCGGCGCGCTCGCTCTGGCAGCCCGGGTCATTGCCGACCACATTCCCACGCTCCAGGAGCTAAACCTGCCCGACGTGCTCGGCGATCAGGTGAACGCAGACCACGGCTTGATCGTCATTACAGGCCCCACGGGCAGCGGCAAAACCACCACGCTCGCCGCGCTCGTGGGTCTCATGAACCAAACCTCGTCGCGGCACGTCATCACCATCGAAGACCCCATCGAATACTACCACCAGAACGCCGGGTGCGTGATCGAGCAGCGCGAGGTCGGCACGGACACGCCGTCCTTCGGCCAAGCGCTCCGCCACGTGCTGCGGCAAGACCCTGACGTGATTGTGCTGGGCGAGATGCGCGACCTGGAAAGCATGGCGACCGCGGTGACCGCGGCCGAGACCGGCCACCTCGTGTTGGCCACGCTGCACACGAACGATGCGGCGCAAACCGTGAACCGCATCATCGACGCGTTCCCCCCGTACCAGCAGAACCAAATCCGCGCGCAACTCACCATGTCGCTACGCTGTGTGGTGTCGCAGCGCCTGATCCCGAAACAAGACAAGACCGGCCGCGTCGTGGCCGCGGAGGTGATGATCGCCACCCCAGCCGTGCGCAATATCATTCGCAACAACGAACTGAGCCAACTGCGCAACGTGATCACCACGTCCAGCCAAGCCGGGATGATCTCGCTCGACCAGTCGCTTCAGCAACTCCACCAGCGCGGCCTCATCACGTACGACGATGCACTCATGAGAGCGTCCGATCCAAGCACCCTATCGCAATTGCTCGCCATGTCTGCATAGCCTCCTCGCCCTTTGTGCCCTCCGAACCATGCCCGATATTGCCTACAAAGCCCGACGCAGCAACGGCGAACTCATCGAAGGCGTGATGCCTGGTGAGAACGAGAGCGCGGTCGCGTCCGAACTCCGGCGCCAGGGCCTGTTCGTGGTTAGCGTGGATGCGAGCGCGGCGCGGTCACAGGCCGGCGCGCGAGCGGCGCGGGCCCCTCGCACCCAGCGGGCGGCCGGCGGGCTGTTCGGCAACCGCGTCAATCGCAAGGATCTCATGCTCTTCACGTCGCAACTCTCCATCCTCCTCCAGACCGGCAGCAACCTTGTGACCGCGCTCGTGGTGTTGGAAGAACAGACCGAGAGCCCGCGCATGGGCGAGATCTTGCGCGACGTGGCCGAAGCGGTGCAAGGCGGCGAGCCGCTGTCGAACGCGCTCGAGCGCTACCCCAAGGTGTTCGACCGCGTGTACGTGAGCATGATCCGCTCGGGCGAGACGAGCGGCACGCTTACCGACACGCTCAAGCGCCTCAGCGAGTTCCTCCAAAACCAAGCCCGGATCCGCTCGAACCTGCGCAGCGCGATCATGTACCCCGCGATCCTCTCTGTGATCTCCATCGCGGTCGTGGTGTTCATGGTCACCTTCGTGCTGCCTCGGTTCGCCGGCATCTTCGACCGCTTCGACGCGAAGCTGCCCGGCCCGACGCAGTTCCTCATCGACGTCAGCACGGCATTTCGCACGTATTGGTATCTGGTGCTTGGCGGTGTGGTGGCGGCCATCGTCGGCTTCCGCACCTTCGCCGCAAGCTACGTCGGCAAGAAGGCCCTGCACAAGTTCGTGCTCAGTGTGTCCATCCTTGGTCGCCTCCTGCGCACGGTCTACACCGCGCGCATCATGCGCACCATGGGCGTGCTGCTCGACAGCAGCATCCCCATCCTCGACGCCGTCCAAGTGGCCCGATACGTGGTTCCCAACGTGACCTACAAGCCGTTCTTCGACTCGCTACGTGACAACGTCACCAGCGGCCGCGGCATCAGCACGGCGTTCAGCTCGACCAGGCTCATGCCGCGTACCGTGGCTCAAATGGTGCGCACCGGCGAGGAGGCAGGCGCGGTAGCTGAGGTCATGCTGGCCGTGGCGGACCACTACGACGAAGAGGCCGATCGAGCCATCAAGGATCTGACCACCGTCCTCGAGCCCGCCATTATCATCTGCATGGGCGGCGTCGTCGGCTTCATCGCCATGTCGCTCGTGCTGCCGTTGTTCAAGCTGTCGAGCGCGATTCGAGGCTAACGCGGAGACCCCCTATGAAACCCCGAGACATCGTCATCGTCGCCCTGCTAGTGCTGAACTTGACCTACCTCGTCGTACGCGACGACGTGGCGCTCGCCGCGCAGTCCCGGAGGCATGATAAGAAGCCCGTGGCCTTCAAGTCTGCCTCCGAGCGCTCCCTGCCGTTTCTGAAAGACATCCGGGACTCGCTCCGGAGCATCGACGGCAAGATGGACACGCTCATCGCGCTTCAGCAGAACGCAGCAAAGCAGAAGAAGTAGCGACGTCGCTACGCGTGCAGATCTACACCTCCAAACGTTGACGGCCATCTTCTCTGTGATGGTCTTGTACGCCTTGCCCGCCGAATGCGGATTTGAGGCGAGAGGAGTCCGACCATGAGCGGTACCCTGACAGCCACGTGCGGAGCGACGGAAGTCGCCACCCGCGTCGGCATCACCCTGAGGCAACTCTACTACTGGGAGCGCTTCGGGGTGGTCGAGCCGCGGCGCGAGACGTTCGGCGACCGGAAGTTCCGGCGCTACACGGAGCGCGACATCCAACTGCTCCGCCAAGTGAAACGCCTGGTCGACGAAGGCTACGTGCTCAGCCGAGCAGCCGAGAAGGCCATGGCCGCCGAAACGGGAGATGCCTGATGCCCCCCAGGCGCAACCCCTTCTCCCTCATCGGCGTCGATCTGGGCCGGCGCTCCGTCGAACTCGTCCAACTCCGCCGCGCTGGCGAGGGCTGGAAGCTGCACGAAGCCGGCCGCGCCGACCTGCCAGTCGCGCAGGACGACCCGGCGTCCGCAGGTGAATGCGCCCGCGCGATCAAGCGCCTGCGCTCGGCCTGCGCGTTCCGCGGCAAGGACGCAGCGGCCGCGCTGAGCATCGCCGACCTCGACGTGCGGCCGTTGCGCCTGCCCCCAGCCCGCGACGACGAACTGAGACAGATGGTGCGCTTCGAGGTCGAGGCGTACTTGCAGTACCCCATCGACCAGGCCGTCGTCGACTACGTGGCCACAGGAGAGATTGTCGACCGGGGCGAGCGCAAGACCGAGGTCATCGCCGTGTGCTCCCGCCGCCGCGCGGTCGACGAGCAGTTGGAGGTGCTCAAGGGCGCCGGCCTGCGGGCACGCGTGGTCGATGTGACGCCCTGCGCGCTCGCCCGCGCGCTGGGCCAGCCGGGCCGCGAAGCCGTGGCGATCCTCGATATTGGTTTCGAGACCTCGGCCGTCGCGATTGTGCGGGGCGAGGATCTCATCTTCTGCCGCCGCGTGGACGTGGGCAGCCAGCACGTGACGCAGGCCATCGCGGAGAAGCTGGGCCTGGACACGGATCGCGCGGAAGACGTGAAAGTGCGCCATGGTCTGGACACCAAGCCTGTGGCCGAATTCGCCGATGGCGGCGCGAACGACATCCCGCGCACCATCTTTGCCGCGGCCCACGAGACGCTAGGCCACGTGGCCGACGAGGTACAGAAGTCTCTGCGCTACTGTGCGGCCAACCGCCGCGGCCTGAGCGCGACGAAGCTGCTCATGACCGGCGGCGGTGCGATGATGCAAAACGTCGACCAGTTCCTCAGCGAGCGGCTAGCCATGCCCGTGGCTCCTGGCGATCCGTTCGCCACGGTCGAGGTCGATGCCGCGGCACCTTCCAGCCTGGCCGAAGACGCGCCGTTCTACGCGGTCGCGGTCGGCTTAGCCAAGTTGGAGCTATAGACCGATGGCACACGTGAACCTCCTCCCCACCGACGTGATCGAGCGCGAGCGCCAGCACGCGCGCCTGGTCGTGTGGTGCATGGTGTCCCTTGTGGTCGCATGCAGCCTCGCGATCGCGTACGTCGTACTGCAACAGCGCGTCACGCGCGTGGAAGGCCGCGTGGCCAAGCTGAAGAAGCGCCGTGCGGATCTGGACGAGCGCATTGCCCGTGTGCAGAAGCTCACCGCGGAGCGCGAGAAGCTCCAGTGCCGCCAATTGATCATCCAAGGCCTCCTCGAACGCCACAGTCTGTGCTTCCTGTTCGCCGAGTTGTCCGAACGCACGCCGGAGCTGGTCTGGCTGAAATCGATCTCTGTCTCTCAGCCTGAAGAAGCCGAGCCCTCCGGGGCCAAGCCAGCGGACGGCGCGGCGCCAGACGCCGCTGCCCTCGCTCCACCCGGGCCGCGTCAAGTGACCCTGTCGGGCTTTGCCCGGTCGAACGCGGAGTTGGCGCGGCTCATGTCCCAGCTTCAGGGCTCGAAATGGATCAAAGAACCCGTGCTTCAGATATCCAAACGGGAGCGTTTCCTCGACAAGGAAGCCACGGAATTCGAGATCCGCTTCGAGTTTTAGGCAGCCCCCCGCCATTTAGGTATCCCCTTGCCATGAAAACCTCGCACATCGACATGGCCTTTGTCGGCGGCTTGCTCATCGCAGTGGCGCTCGCGGGCTTCAAGGTTTACATGCCACAAGTGCAACGTGCGGACGCGGCCAAGGCCGCCACGCTCGCCTCGGAAGCTGAGCTGAGCAAAAGCGAACAGGTGGCGATGGACGAACAGCAGATGGAGCAAGAAGTCGCTTGCATCGTTGCCCATCTCAAGGACTTCGACACCCGGCTGCCCTCGGCCACCGAGATCGATAAGTTCCTGAAACAGATCAGCGAGATCGCGGCGCGCCACGAACTGAAACTCGACCTCGTAAAGCCGGGCGAGATCGAGATGCGGCCCCTGTACGCGCAGTTGCCGATCACGATCGCGGGCACGTGCCGTTTCCCGCAGTTCTATGGGCTGCTTCGCGACATTCGAGAGATGCCGCGCCTCACCAAGGTTGCGGATCTGCGGCTTGAGGCCCGTGCGGATCAGCCCGACTGTAAGGTCGAAATGACGCTGTTGATCTTCCTTTGCCGACGTGGAGTCTGACCCGCCATGGCTGCCCAACCCAACGCCAACCCGCCTGGCGGCGATACGACAAAGATCGTCGTGCTCGTCGTGCTCGTGGCCGTCTTCGCCGGCATCTGGGTTCCTCGGCTGCTCAAGAAGAGCCGGCGTCCGCAGGCCGCGAGTGCGGCTGCGCCCACGTCCTCAACCGCAACGGCCGCGCCAACCCTCGAAGCCGCCACCACGGCTAAGCCGGCCGCGCCTGCTGCCCCAACCCCGTCTCCAGCCACCTGCGCTGTGGCGACGGCATGTTCCGACGCCGACGGCCCCCCGGCGGAACTGAAGCGCGACCCGTTCACCGTGTCCGAAGCCCTGAGGCAGCTCATGACGGTTGCCCAGCCTGCAACGCCCACCACCCAATCGGCGCCGGAAGCCGCCGCCTCGCAGGCCCCCGACCTTTTGCGCGAAGCGCGCTTGTGGACCCTCCAAGCCACAGTCATTGACGGCGCGGCCCGCTACGGCATGATCGATGGAAGAATCGCTGTCGAAGGCCAGACGTTCAAAGGCCTGACAGTCAAGTCCGTAGGCGAGCGCGAAGTGGTGCTCGAAGGCCCAACTGGCGAACTGCGTTTGACCATGGACGAAGGAGAAGCGAAATGAACCGCCCCCTGCTCCGCTTCGCCACCGCTATCGGCTGCGTCGCTCTCGTGGGGTGCAGCGCACCTCGCTCCGGCCGGTGGTACGTGCGCCCTGTGCCCGGTGCGGCTTCGGCCTCACAGGTGCGAGCGCTACGCATGGCCGCGCGCCAGCCGGCACCTGTCCGGGCGACGCCCCGCCCGGAGACGGCTCCAGGGTTGAACTTGCCCAAACGAAAGCGCCCCACGCCGAACCTCGCGCCTGTTGCACGCGCGAAGAAGGCTGTCCAAGGGGAGGCTCCGGCGGCGACTCCATCCGTGGGGACGCGTCTGGCGCCTGCCGCGCCCATGAGCGCACTAGCCGCCGCGACCCTCGCGGCAGCCACACCGGCAGCGCCCACGGTCGACGTACCACAGGAAGGGCTGACTACGGGCCAGGGCGGCAAGATCACGCTGCACGTCAAGGACACGAGCATTGCCGATGTGCTCAAGCTTCTGTCAATCAGACGCCGCGTAAACATCGCGGTGGCTGGGGATCTGAGCGGGAACGTGACAGTGAGCCTCTACGACGTGAGCCTCGAGGAGGCCCTCGACGCAATCCTCACAGTGAATGGCTACACCTGGGCTCTGAAGGGCAACGTGGTCTACGTGACCAATGCGCAGAGCGAGGCCGCGTTGCCCCTGGAGACGCAGGCCCGACAGACCCGAATCTTCCGGCTCAACTACGCGGACGTAACGAAAACGCACGAAACTGTGAGTGCCCTGCTCTCCCGCGTGGGCAAGGCGTTCTTCACCGAAGCTCAGACAGGCGACAACCGCCTCTCGGAAGACTTGCTCATCGTGGAAGACCTGCCGGCATATCTTGACCGCGTTGCGCTCGTGGTAAAGGAACTCGACCGGCGGCCGCGGCAAGTCATGATCCGGGCTCGGATCTTCGAGATCACGTTGAAGGACGAGTACAACATTGGGGTGCACTGGGACGTGTCGGGCTGGGCCGCAGACGTGGCCCACGCCGGCGTCTCGCCCAAAGCCGCGGCCACCCTGCTCACGCAAAACTTCGCGACGCTGTCCAGTGCGTCCAACGCCACCGGCATGTTCTTCACGCTCTCATCGCGCGAGGTTAGTGCCTACATGTCGGCCCTCCAACAAGTGGCCAAACTCAAAACGCTGGCCACGCCGCATCTGCTGGCGCTTGACGGCGAGATGGCGCGCATTCAAGTCGGCTCGCAACTCGGCTACCGCACCACCACCACAACCGAGACCAGCACCCAGGAGACGGTCGAGTTCCTCGACATCGGCACAATGCTCGAAGTCGAGCCGTCCATCGCGGACGATGGCAACATCGTGCTGCTCGTGAAGCCCGAGGTGAGCGACGGCCAGGTGGACTCCAACACGGGCCTGCCGTCTGAGAACACGTCGCAGGCTGAAACGTCGCTGGTGGTGCAAGACGGCAAGACAGTCGTCATCGGCGGCTTGATTTCCGAACGCGACGAAGTGCGCCGATCCCAGGTGCCGATTCTCGGGGACATTCCCTTATTGGGGTGGCTCTTCCGACGCAACGAGACGCAGAAGATCAGCCGCGAGATCATCGTGACGCTAACGCCACAGATTGTTCCCGACAGCTTCGGCACATCGCGCACGGCTCCGAGCATGACCAAGGCCGTGGCCACGGTAGACGAGGCGTTCCCAAGTCCCATGGTAAAGAAGAAGCGGTCGCCGTGGACAACCTTGGATGCGCTCAAGTGACCCCTGCTGGCGCTGTGCCAGATTGGAACGTGTGGTCCATTGGCCTGTTCAGAATGGCACGGCACGGAGTTCATTGCCGGAGGCTCCCACGCAGAGTCCCGCGTAACACGGTTGAATATCCTTGGTTATGACTTCCCCCCATCCACCAATTCACGTACTGAATTCGGCACGAGTCTTGCAAAAGACATGTGTCGCACTCCCTTGAAAGGAGGTGGAGCGACAAACCGATATCCGCTTTTGTTGTTCCGACACGACCGCAGGAAGCGACGGTTTTCCATTCAGTTTGCATAGTCCCAGCACAATTGAGAGGTGAATACAATGTTGAAGAGGATGAAGCGTAAAGAAAGCGGTTTCACGCTTGTTGAATTGATCATTGTCATCGTGATCCTCGGTATCCTGGCGTCCATCGCCATCCCGTCGATCATTGGCTCGGCCGACGAAGCGCGCGAGGCAGCCCTGAGCCAAGACCTGTCCACGCTCCGTAAGGCTATCCAACTCTATGCGGCTCAGCACCAGGCCAAGTATCCCGGCGCCGTTGCATACAACCTGGGCAACAAGGCAGGCACAGAGGCCGCGGTCAAGAACCAACTGCTCTACTGGAGCGACAAGGCCGGCAACTGCTCCAAGACCAAAGATAAGAGCAAGTATCCCTTCGGCCCCTACCTCACCAAGGAATTCCCTAAGGTTCCCGTGGGCGCCGGCGCCGACAAGGACACTGTCAACGTGACCGCGGATAAGGGCCAACTCACCGCCACTGGCAAAGATGGCGCATGGATGTACAGCTATGAGACTGGCGAGATCATCTGCAACGACGACACGACTGACCAATCCGGCAAGAAGTACTCCTCGTACTAGTCACGCACCAAGCCTGCGTGGCGAGCCCCAACGCCGTCGTTTGACCCTCTAAGCCCCAGGGGGCTCGGGATTCTTCCCGAGTCCCCTGAATGCGCGTCTGAATCCCCCCCCCAGTGCCATGAAGCAGCAACAAAACCAGTGGCCCTCCACATCCCGGCGGCGGGAGTAAGCGTTTACGCTCGTGGAGCTTGTCATCGTCGTCACGATCATGGCAATACTGGCCTCGGTCGCACTGCCGACGATCATGTCGTCGGGCACAGAAGGCGCCGAAACCGCGCTAGTGACCGACCTCGCCACCATCCGCAGCTCTATCGCACTCTACAAGAGCCAACACAACGACCGGCTGCCCGGCCTCGTGTCGGGCAAGAAGCCGAGCGACCCAGCCAAGGCGTTCGTGGACCAAATGCTGCTCTACTCCGACGCGAACGGCAAGACCCGCTCCACGAAATCCGGTTCCTACAAGTTCGGGCCCTACATCCAGAGCCGATCGGGTTTCCTCGCGTCCCCAGTGGGAAAGAAGGCCGGCAACAACGAAGTGCTCGTGAACGCGTCGAAGACCCGGCTCACCGCTAGCGCCGACGAAGCTCAAGCCTGGAAGTACAGCTACCAGACGGGCGAGTTCATCTGCAACGACCCTTCGCCCGACTCCAAGGGCACTGCATTCTCAACGTACTGAACGTCATGCTGAAGAAAGCCATAGCCAGCCCGCGCGGGTTCTCGATGGTCGAATTGGTCATCGTGGTGCTCGTGATGGCCATCTTGGCGAGTATCGCCGTGCCTGCCATGGCGCTCACTCAAGTGCAGATGCAGCTCCAAGCCGCCGCCGACCACTTCGTCGGCGCCCTGCGATACGCGCAAAGCATGGCGGTGAACGAGTCCGGCAGCTTCGCGGTTGTGCCGTCCGTGAAGGACAACAGTTTCTACGTGGCTGACATGGCCCACCCAAACCAGCCCATCACGGACCCGCTGACCCTTCGGCCCTACCGCGTCGAACTCAACAACAATCGCCTGTACACCGGGGTCAAAATCGCGGCCACCAGTTACACAACGCCCATCCGATTCAACTCCCTGGGCAGCCCACAGTCGGGCGGATGGCTCGACCTCCAGGCTGGCGACAGCCGCCTTCGCGTCCAATTGGAAGGCATCACCGGCCGAATCTTCATCGCGGAGCCTTAGCCGGGGCTCGCGGCGCCAAGAGGAGATATTCATGTGAGTAAGAAACGACGCGCATCCAACAAAGGCTTCACGCTACTGGAGGCCGTGGCCTGCCTCGCCCTCATTGGCGCGGTAGCCGTGCCCATTGGCTCAGCGCTGGCCGTCATCAGCCAGGGCCCACGCGAGCGCCAAACGCATACCGCCATTGCTACGGGCCTGGAGTCGGCGCTCGAACGCATCTGTGCCATGGACTTTGATGACGTACCCATGAGCGATGGCAACAAGCCTGTCGACCTGGGCATCACGGCCTACGTGAACGGCCAGCGCAAGCGAGTCACCGTCTACGTGAAACCCTGGGGCTTCCTGCGCAACGTCGAGTGGCAACAGAACCCGGTGTCGCTCGACGTGGGCGACTCGCTGACACCCAAAGACCCATGGGAACTCAAGGCCAAGAGCAAAGGCGGGTTGCTCTACGACCCCAACGTGAAACTCGTCAAGGTCAAGCTCGACACCATGACCATGTCCACGCTGCTGCTGAGAGAACAAGTCCAGTGGCAGGCCGGCGGGCCGTCCGTTGGCGAAGGCGTCGCGCCAGAGCCTGATTCCAAAGACGTTCAGAACCGCAGAGAGTGGAGGCGGTACCGAGGCTGCATGATGTCCCAGAGGTCCAAGGGCCGGCAGCCTTGGCTCCGGTGGATCAAGTCAAAGAGGAGGCGCCACTAATGCCCAGGATCACCCTCATGAACATGCCTAAACAACTGCGCCACGGCCGGGCCGCCTTCTCGTTGGCCGAGATGATCGTCGCGGTCGCCGTGCTCAGCACGATCGGCCTGAGCATGGGCCTGCTGTTTAGCGCTGGCCTCAGTGTGCACGAGGCCGCAGCAGACCAAGACCACATGTGCCGGGCCGCGAATATGGCCCTGCTGCGCATGAAGACCTTCGGCCGCGAGTCGAACCGCCTCTTCGTGCCCAACGTCAAAGCCCCCTCCGGACAGAGCCTCGCGTTCGCCAGCATGATCGACGACGATGGCGACGGCCTGTACAACGAGGATCCTCCGGGCTACGTGGATGGCCCCAAGTCCTCCGGCATCAAGGGCCTGGACGACGACGGCGACGGCGTGGTCGACGAAGGCGCGGCCGGGGATGACGATGAGGACGGCAAGGTGGACGAAGATCCCATCAATGGCATCGACGACGATGGCGATGGCGCGGTCGACGAAGATGCCGGCGCGGACATCGATCAAGTGAAGGGCGCCACGGCCCAGCCAGACGACGATGGCGACGGCAAGGCGAACGAAGACCCCTATCAGCCCATCGTGTATCGCTGGGACAAGGCGAAGAAGGAACTCTATGAGCGCCACCCCATCTACGGCGAAAACCTGGTCGCCAAGGATGTCACAGACTTCAACGTGACGCTAACCCAAGGCGCATCCGGCCAATGCCTGGTGTCCGTGTCCATACGTATCGAAGTTGAAAACGGCAAGTACGTGGACGCGGGTATTAGCTTCTACATGCGCAACGCGGCCTACATCGGCAACCTAAACGCTCCCGTCGACCCCGGCGCCGGCGCGAACACTCTCGTGGACGCGCCCGACCCGGAGGACGCGCCCGAAGACCCAGGCGACGCTCTCAGCGACGATGACGGTGACCGCCCCACGAACCCCTTCAGGTCGATCCTCAGCAGACTCGCCCACAGGCGAGGCAGGGGCGGCCGGCGGGGCGATGGCGACAAAGATGATGACGGCAAGACGAGCGGCGAAGGCCGAGGAGGCCGGGGCGACCATGGGGGATGGAGAGGCCGGCGGCGCTGAGCCCACCGCGCCTCGTTTACGATCTCGGGACCCAAGACATCCCTACTGGCTGAGCAACACCATGAAGCAGCGAAACGAACAAGGCAGCAGCTACGCGGTTGTGCTGATCTTCGTGTCGTGTCTCACGATCCTCATTGGCAGCCTGGCGCTCACCAGCGCCAACTACGGCAAGATGTCGTCGAATGTGGCTGACGGCAGCAAGGCGTTTTACATCGCCGACGCCGGCCTCAAAGAGGGCACTTGGTGGGTCGGTGCACGACAGCGCTCACCGGAACTGTGGAAGCTCCCCGCGGCCAAGGACAAGCCCGACTACCCCTTCCCTATCAAGCGTAGCTTCTTCGGCGGGAAGTACGTTGTGACCGTGTCCGCAGCCGCGCCGGATGGCAGCGTGGATATCACGAGCGTCGGCACGTACAACGACGCACAGCGTACCGCCACGGCGACCTTACGGCCCTACGGCTTCGCGCTCTTCAGCAAGAACGCGCTCTCCCTTGGAAAGACTCCCACGACTCCGCTCGAAGCCGCAGCAGATGGCGACCTCGTGATCGTGGACCGCGGGATCATTGGGGGCATGAAGTTCCACCTGTCTCGTGTGCAATACATGAATGATCCTGTCGCGGGCCGCACGGCTGAGGGCCGAAACGTGCTCGACGATTACGCGGCCATCATGGGCGCCAGCACGAGCGTTCGCCCTGTCGACCCTTACGGATACGTCGAGATCCTACTGGGCGTGCTGAACAACGTGCGCTGGAACTATGTCGTCGCCAAACGCAAGGGCCGAGCCTTCATCACGAACCCCGACTCTAAGCCCACCTTCCAAGACGTCGTCGGCGCCTTCTTCGCCACCCGCGTGCGGCGAACCCGGCATGTAGACTATGAAGCCTATCGCGAGCGCCTGGCCAAGGCTGCATCCGATCTCACCAACGAACAGGCCCGGCAAGCGCTTCTCAAGATCGTCTCGTACTATCCCTACGACATCAAGAAGTACGGCTGGAAATGCCCACGCGCACTCAAGCACTGGGATCGGTTTACGATCCTCGACATAGTCGGGCGCTTCTTGGACACTCGTCGCGCTCGCAAGGAAAGCCACAAGACCTACGCCGCCAGACTGAAAAGAATCATCGAGCACTACAACTACCAGAACGCAGAGCGCTCGTTGCGCGAGGAAAACGCTGAGTTCTGGAACCTCGTGGACCCCGTCGGCCTCTGCGAGAAGGCCGACGTCGACACGCGGCAAGAGTGGCTGGAGAAGTGGGTGACCCAGTTCCCCTTCACCTACTACGCCAAGAACCAGAAGCCTCGCTCTGCGCCCAACCTGCTGGATGCATACGGCGCCATGCTCCGCGTCCGCCGACACTGGGACGCTGAAAACGACACGGACTACCAGAAAAGGCTCATCGCCGCGTTGGACCACGACCTAGTCCAGATCTATGGCAACATCCACTCGAACCAGAAAATCTGGACCTGCGACGCTACGGACCAACTCAACCAAAATGCCATCATCAACCTGCACGGCACCGCCACCCAGGTGGCCGAGGGCGATCCGGCCATCGCCCTTGGGTCCGTCGACTACGCAGGCATCCGCAAACGCGCAGAGGCCGATGCCAAGGCCACCGGCAAACAGCACGTGTGGACCGTCGCCCAGTTCCAGGCGCTGCTTCGGTCCACCCAGAATGTCCGCCTCACCGGCGTGCACTACGTCTATCTGCCCGGCAAGGCGGCCCAAGTCTACGTGGAGCGCCCTGGGGGCTTCCGGCCCTCGCAACTCGCGCTCAGGAAGGTCGGCGGCTCACTCAAGGTAGAAGGCTGCCTCGCCTTCGATATCCCTGGGCACCCGAGTGCGAAAGTACGCGGCTGCTACCTCGTCGATGGGCGCTACAAGCCTCTGCCTGCCGTGAAGCTCAACTGCGACGTCTTCCTCACGCCCGGCTCGGTCAAGCGCGGCAATGTCACCACCGCAGGCCCCGACGCGGAGGATCTGCCCGTGCTGGCTTCGTCTGGCATCCCTCTACAATTTGGCCCCAGCTTCGACGAATACGCACGCCCCGCCCGGGCGCTGCTCTTCCTCCTCAGGCGCTTCCGTTACCTCGCCATGAGCCACGTGCCCGCCCCCAACGGCTTGGACCGCCTCGGCCGCATCGTGGGCGTCGCTCGCCGCACGGACGAAGGCAACTATGATTACTACTCGCGCGTGCGTGCCGGCGTCTACGACCGGTTCGACGACTCGCGGCGTGTCATGGCCGCCATCCTTCGTGAGAAATGGGAGGAGGGCCTGGCGCCTTTCGCTTCGCGGGACGACCTTGCCGACACGATCGCGAAGTGGCTAGGACGCCGCCGGCGCCAGCGATCTGAGACGGGTCTAAAGTTCCTCGCGCGCCTGGCCAAGGAGGTTGAAAAAGCGCCCGACGACCAGAAGGACGTGCGCCTCTACTTGCAGGGCCAAATCCACTCCGAAGGGCTGGTGGCCATCTTCTCGCGGCCCGAGATCCCGCGTGTGTTCGGCCCGCGCAAGAGATGGGTCAACCGAAAAACGTACGACACCGATGGTTCGGTGACGGCATTCGGCTCCATCATCGCCGGCGGCCTCTACATCGAGCGCTGCTCGACATCCGCCCAGTACTTCTTCAAGTCCTACGGAGCGAGCCGCGGCCTCCAACTCACGCACTGGTCCGCCAACTGAGCGCGCCCAGCCGGCCAATCAGACGAATAGGCCCAGCCCTGTGGTGGCGAGACGGTCTCGTTTCCCCGCCACAGGGCTGTATTCATTGATCGCTGCCCGGCCAGACCAGCGAACCCGCCCTGCGGTTTTGCTTGCGCCGCGTGCGCGAATTCAGTACCCTCTGAAGCCACCCCGGGGCATCGCCGCCACACGAAAGGAACCGCTGTGTCTCAGCCGACTGAGAAGGACAAGCGCCAACACGTACGCCGGGCCGCGGAACTCGCCGCCCAACTCTGGCTCCAGCAGCAAACGGACGCCCGGACCCACATCGACGCGGTCACAGTGGACGTGAGCGCCGCCGGCGTCGCGGTGCACGGCCGGTCGGATCAGGTCGAGGTCATCGACGCCGCGGCCACTCGCGCCGAGCCGGTCGTTACGAGCCTCACCCTCCCCGGCCAGCCCCAGCCCGTGACCGCGATCGCCAGGCCGCGCTGGATCAACCTTACTGGCGAGCCGGGCGCCTTCGACATGGGGCTCCAGTTCCAGGAAATCACCAGCCGCAGCCGGGACGCGCTGGTCGCATTTGTGCTCAGGGACCTTTCGACTCAGGCCATTGCCGTCAGCACGCCTGCGATGGAACAGATCGAGGGCGTCGGCGACATTGCCGCGCGCATCGAGGAGAAGATGCGCGAGATCAACAACCTCCTCGCAAGCGTGGTCGCGAGCCGGGACGTGCTCGTGGAGGAAGTCGCCAGCCTCAGGCAAATCCTCCTGCGGCTCGTGCAGAAGCCGTAAAAGCGGGGACGCAAAACGGGATCGCAATCGTCCCCCAGACCAAGCCGTAGCAAGCAGGCCGCGGCGGCGACGGACGAAGGGATCCGGCGGCAAGCCCCGCCTCGCCCCCTCGCATGTCTCCGGGGCAACCACCGCACGCAACATGCTCATAGCTCCCACTCCGCGCGGATCCAGGCGAGCCCATACCCTGACGGCATTCGCACATTGACAAACCCGAGAAGAATCTGTTGACTTCAGCTCCTCAACACTCCTTCGCCACAACCAGGAGACCCCCATGTCCATTCCTTCCTATCTGCAAGGCTACGAAGACCTTTACGCCCAAGACCCGCGCGCGGCCGCGGTCCAATGGTTCCGCGACGCGAAGTACGGGCTGTTCCTCCACTACGGCCTCTACTCTCTGCTCGGCCGGCACGAGTGGGTGCAGTTCAAGGAGTGCATCCCCGTGGCCGAGTACGAGAAGCTCATGGACCGCTTCACCGCGGAGAAATTCGATGCGGACTACATCGCGGAGTTCGCCGAGGCCTCCGGCATGAAGTACGTGAACATCACCACGCGGCACCACGACTCCTTCTGCCTCTTCAAGACCGCGCAGACCGATTTCAACAGCGTGAACGCACCCTGCGGCCGGGACCTCGTAGGCGAGTTGGCCGAGGCCTGCGCGAAGCGCGGCCTGGGGCTGTGCCTCTACTATTCGCACGGCCGC
>JAJRTI010000544.1 GCA_024278415.1 Planctomycetota bacterium
CCAGGGCATGATCGCGGACGTGGCCGATGAGCTGGGGATGCTCGTGTTGCCCCAGTGGTATCCGCAGCTTCATCTGCCGGGCCGGCCGAAGAAAGGCCGCGGGGGGCCGCACCAACTGTCGGTCGAGGAGTTCCTCACCACCGATCTGCACCGCGAGAACCTGCGCCAGTACGCGCAGTGGGTCAAGTGGCTGCGCAACCACCCCAGCGCGGTGATCTACTGCACGGACAACGAAATCTTCACGCAGGCGTGGGACACGCCGGAGCAGTTGGAGACGAACATTCGCAACGACCGTCTCGGCGCGGTCTATGGCCGCTTCGTCAAAGCGCTCGACCCCACGCGCCTGGTGACTCGCGACGGCGACCAAGGCACCTGGGGCAAGCTCGGCAAGTGGCAGGAAGACCCGCCCGCGGAGATCGCCAACTACCACTATCCTGATTTCAACACGCCGAAACTGGTCGACAACTGGGAGTCGCTCTACGAGAAGCCGGCCCTCTTCGGCGAGACGCTCTACGCCGCGTACGGCGCTTGGGACGGCTGGATCGGCGCCGTGCCGCAGCAGGTGGCCGCGAAGGCCCAGCGCTGCCGGAAAGTCCTTTCGCTCTACCGCGGCCTCGAGGTCCCCGGCTGGGTCGGCATGGGGCCGGCGCACGACTGTTTCATCGAGTTGAAGCCGGACGGCTCGGGCAACGCGTGGGGCGTGACCGAAGAGATGTGGGCGCGCTACAAGGCCGACGAGTTTTTGGGGGAGATGCCGCGGTATCCCTACTTCCCCATCGAGTGGCCGAGCCTGACGGGGCCGGGATTCAAGCCGGAGTTCCACCGGTTTACGCCTTACGCCGGTTGGCGCGCGATCAACGCCTACTTCGCGGACCGGAAAGTCTGCGTCCTCAACGCGGTCAACGCGGCGTACAAGCAGAGCACGCATCCCATGCCTCCGCTGCCGCGCTACCGGCCGGTCGAGGCGTTGATCACGGCCACGGCGAAGGGCCGGCCGCTGCCGCTGGCGGTTGTCGTCTTGACGCCCAAGTCCGCTCAGGCTTGCCCGGCGACGGCCGTGCGAGCCGACAAGTCCGGCCGCGCCTGGTTCGTCTTGCATGAACCCGGCCGCTACGAGGTGTCGGTCGACGGAAAGGAAAAACGGACGCTCCTGGACATCCCGCAGATGCCCTTCGAGTCTAAAGCTGGCTTTGGCTACCTGCCGAGATTCAGTGTGGAGGTCGAAAAATGAAGCGCATTGTCTTGCCATTCTGTGTCGCGCTCGTCCTGCTGACGCTTGGGTATTCGCTTTACGAAGCCCGGAGCGAGGATGCGGTTTCCAAGGCTCCTCAGGCCGTCTGGGCCGAGTGTCGTCGCCTCGAATCCCAGATCCAAGCGGCGGACGATGAGATCCGGCAACTCGAGAACGAAGCTCGCCGGGTCCAAGAGGCGACTGCGAACTATGAGTTTGTCCGAAAACAGAATGCCGGAACCTTGGAGAGGCTCAGACGATGGGCAGACTCGGACTAGCCATCTGGCTTGCCGGCGCCAGCCTGGCCGCGCTGATTCCGGCGCAGGCCGGCGAGAGCGTGCCGTTCGAAGACATCAAGGGCGCTCGCCGAGCGCACGGTGACTTCTGGTACCTTGCGCTAGGAAAGCCGGCGGGCGCGGAGGTTTTCACAAGACCCGTGGACATCCGGCTCAGCCCGGGACAGCCCCTGCCCCTCGCCGATGTTCCGGAGTCTCTCAGGGGGAGAGCGTTCACGATCCGACTCGAACTCGCGGACGTGCGCGGAGGCATGCTGAGCATCCTCTCGCCTCGCGCGCCCAACGATACGCGAGCCGCTTTGATTTCCCGCGACGGGTGGATTGCCCTCCGCTTTGGGCCCGCCGCAGGGCAGGGGGATCTCCCGCTGTTGGTGCGCTCCACTGGCGCCCTGCGCATCAGGCGTGTGACCTTGTGCCGAAGCTTCGAACAGATCTACGGCGCCAACGGTCGCGTCGACTTGGTGGGCGCCGCGTACCGCAGATTTGGGGACCATGAGATCCTCTCGTATCCGCTCCTGCCCGCGGCTTATCGAGACCACCGCACCGGCCGATGGTGGCGCGCCCCTTCCGGAAAGGAAGACGGCCTCGACGGTGCGCGGCTCGACAAGAACTACTACTGCCTGCTGAGCGGCCCCCTTCAGAAGGAGATCGGCCTCCCTGTTCCCGTTCGGGCTCCGGGCGGTGTTATTCTGTGCGCGCGCATGAAAGGGAGCTTTGCTTTCATCGTGCGGCCGGAAAAGGGCAAGCCCGTCCTGAGCCACACGGGCACCCAAGGCAAATGGAGCGTCAACGCGGCCGCGTTGGACGGCGCTGTCCTCGACGGCGACGGCAACGGGATTTACACGGGCGTCAAGAACCAAAAGTGGCACAAGGCAAACACCTGGGTCGACAACTACGGGACCGGCTTCCTGGAATTCATCGTCCTGCTGCCGCAGAACGAGATTCCAGTAAGGCGTGGCTCTCGAAGCCTTGGGTTTCGATACTTGTCCGCCAGTGGACCGCAAGCGCTGACCCTCGCCTTGAGGTCTGATACCGACGCGGTCGCGCTTGTGAACGCAGGGCCCTCGTTGACGCGAGTTCTGCTGCGTTCGCGCGGCAGATATCGGGAGGCCGTGCGCGTGCTTGATTCCGCAGTGCCGGGCTGTCTTGCTGTCAAAGCGAACTCGATCCGCGTAGACGCGCCGGCTGCCGCGAGCATGAAGGAGTAATCGGCCGGCGTGTTCAGCTTGTGCAACGGGGGGGCGCCTGGCCACTCACGCGGTGAGGACCTGGGTCAGCACCGCGTGGACCCACTTCAGCTCCTCGATGGGCAGGCCCTTGCCGAACGTGACGGTCGCCCGGTCGCTGATGGCGCGGATGGGCACACGCCTGGCCATGGCGCGTAGGAAGGGGCGCAGGGCTTCGGGCATGGCCTCCAACTGGCTCTCCATGTTCTCGTGCCCCTTGGGCAAAGCGATTTGCAGCTCCTCCAACTCGTTGGCTGGGATTTCGACCACCTTCGTGCGGAACGGCCCGCGGGTCTCGACGCGCAGCCTGTCGGGAGACGCGTTGATCTTCTGTTGCGTGCGCGTGCGGGCCAGCACCTTGCCCACCATCACAGTGATGGGTGCGATCACGAAAAAGACGCCGATGAAGCCCATGAAGATGAACCGAAACAGAGGGGGCATGTCCTTGGGGAACGCAGCGAAAAAGAACCCCAGCGCCACGATGCCAGGCACGAACGCGAACGCGAGGCTGATCTTGTCGAAGATCGTCGCGGGGGGCGGCGGGATGATGAGCGTGATGGACTCGCCATCGACCTGGCACTGGGTGCGCATGTTGGCCGGCGGATCCGGCATATCAATGTCTTCGCCGGTGCGCTGCCGGCGCTCGCGCAGCGACTCGTCGAGCCGGTCGGCCTCGCGCACGATCTCCTCGCCCGCGGACGCGTCCACCACCTTGAAGCCGAGGAACTTCGCCAGCTCCTCGGCCGCGGCGCGAGCCTTCGTCGGATCCCGCAACGTGTCCCAGTCGATGGACTCGACGCCGCCCTCGATGCGCACCGGGTAGATGGTGTACGTCGAGTTCTTGGAGCGCCGCACCTCTTGCCGGATCGCGACGCGGTCGTAGTCGGCGATGTTGTATTGGGTCGACTTGAAGGGCACGAGCAAGCCCCACCATGTAATGATGCGGCCTTGCAGCTTGTCTACGGTCACTCCCGCCCTGCCGAACACGAACGCTGCGCCGACCGTGGCGAAAATCGAGCCGAAGGGGACCATGAGGTACCACGGCGGCGGGGCGGCCTCCGATGGCAAGAGGCCGAACGGCGCGGCCATGACCGCGAGCCCGGCCAGCAGGAAGGGCATGCCGAAAAGCATGATGAGGCCGCCGCCGGTGCGCTTCTTCATGACGTGGGGGTCGTTCATGGGCGTCTGCTCCGGTGAAGGGATCCGCCTGCGCGCGCCACGGCTGTGTGGAAGCGCCGAGCGCCGCAAGAACTCTAACGGCATCGTGGGCGCGTTGCAAGCCGCTTGTGCTTGCCGGCAAAACTCTCTTGACATCCACACGGGGGGGGGGGGTACACTTATCTTTGTTGACCACCAGAGGGCTCCCAGGTTCTATCGAGGAACGGCTGAATTGTCGCGTTCTATCCATGATATGCGTCGCGGGGTTTGGCGAATGGGGTCAATCCACCTGGGCCTCGTGTTTATGATCGCGGCCCACCTCTGTATGCCGACGCGAGGCGCGCAGGCGGCTCAGACAACCCCGAAGGCTCCAATAGGTGCATGGGTCTTTCTTTACAGCGGGCAGGATGCCAAGACCAGTTATTCGTTACCCAGCGTTGATGATTCTGAATGGGAACGCGTCATGCTGCCGGACGCGAACGAACACCTGAAACGAGCGAAGAATCGGTATGGCTGGTACAGGTGGCGATTCGTGCTGCCGAAGCAGTTCGCAGGGCGGCCGTTGTTTGTCGAATTGGGCCGAGTAGTTGATCTCGACTGGACGTACATGAACGGCCGGCTTATCGGGAGTTTCACCAATGGGAGCCTCGGGTGGCGAACGCGCCGGCTCTACGTGGCCAAGCCGGGTGTGGCCGTGGGTGGGGAGAACGTGCTTGCAGTGAAGGTTCGCAGACTCCGCTCGATATCGGGCCTATTGAGTCGGCCATCCCTAGGGGTGGCCCTGATGGCGCGGGAATCCCGCTGGGAATACGCGCAAGCGGAGTCGCCGGTTCGCTCAACGGAACTGCCGAAAACAGGGCATCGGCAGTGGCGGCAGGTTGGACAGAACCAAGCGATACCGGCCGATTCTGTCCAAGGGTACGTGTGTTTCCGAACCGACTTCAAGCTGCCTGAGGTGCTGAGGAGGCGAAGCGTTGCTCTTCAGGTGAGAGCCGCGTCCGGGCCGTATCTCGTGTTTCTAAACGGCAGGCTGTTTACGAGCGCCGGCCGATTCCCCCCGGCGTTGCATCCGCCTCCGCCAGTGGGGTCGAAGATCGCGCCGAAGCCGGACGCGTTGCGATTTGGCGAGGGCAACGCCAACCAGTTCCTTCTGGTCACGCACGCCCAGCTTGCTGGGAAGGGAGTGTTGAGCCCTGCAAGTCCTGTCTTGTGGATCGACATGCCTGGCGCCCCCCTTCGATCAGTCCCGAGTTGTGGGTTCGACCCGGCTGCTGAGATCGATCTGTCCAGGCAGTTGAGGAAAGCCGGGCGGATCGAGGAAGCATGGCGCATCACAGAGAAGGTCGTCCATGATTGCGGCGGGCACTCCTACCACGTTGCGATGGCCCTTGGCGAAAGAATTACGTTGCTCGCCAATCGGGGCAGACTCAAGGGCGCCTTCGAAGCGTTCACGCGGCTCCAGAGGGACTACCCCGAGCAAGCCTACATCCGGGACGTCGTCAATGCTGTCGCTGCATTCCAGAAACGGGAGTTCGCACTGAATCCGGACTTCGTCTACCTGGGCAGAGACGACCTCACGCGGGGCAACTGGACCGAGAACTATGGCTCGTACGCGTGCGTCCTCGGCGGCATGATGCAGTATGATCTCGTGAACGGGCCGGGCTGGCCTGTGCCGTACAGCTTCCGCTGCGCAGACCCGACCCAGTCAGCGAAGGTCTATATCGGGGCACTCGTGACCAAAGATCCCCGGGCATTGATCAGCCCGTTCAAGCGCACGCGGACCATGGCGTGGCGAGATGACTACGGCGAGCACCACAACTTCCAGCTTCGGGGGCCGGACTTGCTCCTTGACCTTCGACTGCCCGATGGCGTTTGGCGGCTGTCCTTCTACATTGTGGACCCTGACTGGTCCAAGACCGAGCATCCCAGAGATCTGAGCATCGTGATTCTGGACAGAACAGGTACGCCGGTCGCCGTCGCGCGGGCCGCCAGCCTCGCTGGGGGCGCTTACTTCCGCTTCCTATGCCGAGGGGGCCAGAAGCTGACCGCGCGGATATGCAAGCACCTGAGCCCCGACGCCAATCTTTCAGGCGTTTTCCTCGATCGCGTGCAACCTCTCATCCCGCTGCCGTCATGGCTTGGCGCGAAGCAAGGTGCGCATGCCAAGCCGCAGGATGCCCTCCGGCTCTACGACAAGCTGCAAACGCCTTTTGGGCCGAAACGTGGGAGCCTTGTGAGTTGGGTGCGAGGCCTACGGCGACTGCGTTCGCTCCTAATTGCGGCCGGGAAGCGGAATGCACGGGCGAGTGCGGGCAAAGGAGCGGTTGACTGGATGATGTGGCAAGCCGCGGAAGGGCTTGGCGACTGGAGCCGCTCGGAGACGGCCTCGCGACGCATTGTCCAAGCGCAGGTGCAGGCCGGCGAGCCGGGTATGTGGCCATCACGTCTCGCCGGGTTGTTGAAGCACCCAACCGTTTCAGGCTCTGGGGTCATGCGACTTCAGGTGCTCAGAGCGCTGGCGGGATGCAAGGATCCACGCGTGAGCCGGCCGGCGCTACTACGGCTTGCCCGCCTGCACTGCGCCCTCCTTCGGGACGACGATGCCGTATCCACGTACCGAAAGCTTCTTGCCGCCAAGCCGGCCCCAGACGTTGCGGCGCAAGCCCACTACGCTCTCGCCACAATTTATCATCAACGTGGAGCGGCAAGCGACGCCATTGCGCACTTCCAATTGGCGCAAAAGGCCGCGCCCAAGAGCGATGAGGCCGTGCTCGCGCGCCAATTCGTGACATTTCTGGAGAGAGAGAAGAAAGACAGAGGCGCTAGCGCCAAGGCGAAATGATGTGATTCCGTTGACAAAGATCATGGCATTCTGGGCACGTTCGAATCGTCAAACCTGTAAGGGCTCCTCCCGTAGGCCGCTACGCTATGCTTGGCGGCCTGGCGCCTTGGCTCGCTTCTGCATCCTGCTCATGGCCGGCATATCTGCTGTGTGCTTCGCCGCGGCGGACGCACAAAGCGAGACTGCTACAGGACTACGAGATCTGACGGCGGTTGCCGAGCATGCGATCGAGCGGTACTGCAAGAAATGGCCGAAGGCCCAGAGGGCACAGTACCTTCAAGCTGTCTCAGATGGCCTGAAAGCAGGACTGACCCGCGTGCCGCACGCACCTCAGGTTAAGGCGTTTCGGGAGAGCTTCGCTCGTCTGGTGAAACCGTACGAGAACTACCTGCCGGGCCAGGGCGACCAGTTTGCGGATTCGGGCCTGGCGTTTCGCCTCATGTGTGTGAACATGAAGAACCGGTGTCGGTACTTCGCCGCGCGGATCAGCGATCCGAAATCCAAGAACCGTCGCGCAAAGCTCGAAGCACAGTTGCCCCAACTTACGAAGCTCGTGGCAGAGGTGTGCCGACAGGCGTTCCCCGGTATCCCGCCCAAAGAGATCAACGAGGCCGTGCAGAGTTTCATGGCCCAGTGGCGGAACTGGGCTGACGACCCGTTGACCCCAGGCCTGAAGGCGCCGCTCCAGCCCCAGCAGGTCGAGCAACTGCCTGAGCGCATCAAGGCCACCTTCCCCGGCACGCGGCGGGCCGTGGAGCGCATGGCCCAGTACGATTCGAGCCTGCTGAAAGGCGATAGCGTGGACAAACGAGCGTTGATCATGTCAGGGCCGGCGATTACGAGCGTGCTCTTAGGCATGACAACGCCCCCGGAACCCGCGGAATCTGCTGAGCTTCTGGCCAAGATCGCTGAACAACATCGCACGCGTTCCAAGCAATGGATGGAGGAGCAGAAACGGAAGTTCAAACACGATTTCGTCGCGACGCTGATCGGCCCGGCCGTGGAATCGAACGACCGCGTCCTGCTTCTGATCGAGCCTGCGTTTGTCTTCGGCCATATCCTCGGCAACGATACGTGTGGGTTCTGGTACTGACACCCGCGTTGGCGCTTGGAGCGGTGTGCCGGCTAATGGAGTGCTTATCAGTGTGTGGTTCAACGGGTTGCCGCACAAGGCTTCCCGAGTAATTCATTCTTTTGATCGGAGGTCGTGGTTATGGTAATGCCCTATCACGTCTGTGGCGCCTTGCGACGGGCGATGTGTCTGGTGATGTGCATCAGTACCGCTGCTGTTGCGGCCAGCTACTCGGCCGCACAGTACGGCGGAAGCGGGAGTCGCGATCCCGCCAGAGGAAGTATCGGCGGCTTCCCAACGCAGTTCCCGCCGTCCATAGCCCCCAACCGACGAGCGGTATGTAGCTATTCATACCAGAATGGGTCAGGCTCTTGCCACGCGAGTTGCGAGGTCTTCAACGCTCGACAATTTGGCGAACAGTATCCCAACTCGGCGTCGAGTTCAGTGACAGCCCGCGCACAGGTCTCTGTGAGCGTGTCCAGACAATGGCAGCCCGATGAAGGCGGGGATGGCGGTCCTCCGATAGATGCGAGTGGATCTGCCAACGGAGGGGCAAACGCCTCGTGGGCCGTAAGCTGCGTCCAAGCGGCCGGGTGCGGCGCCACGGCGCTGGCTTCTGCCCAAGCGAGTACTCCCCTGCAGGCCGAGGGCCAGGCGAACTCTGCCGGTGCACCATCGGGCGGCCACCGGACGGGCGGGTCTGTACCCATCGAAGATCCCGCCAAGTACGCCGACTCAGATGGCAGCACCGGCACGTTCAGTGTGTCTACAACCATCTCCGGTGCCGCGACCATTCAGGTGACGGTGAGCGCCAATACGTTCGCGACGGCGAGCCGCACCTCCAACACTGCCCAAGCTACTTCGGATACGGGCCTGGCTGCCGCTGGTGCGTCGCTAAGTGTCAGTCTGTGACGCCGAGCGGCTCAACAAAGCCCCAAGGCGTGTTTTATAGTTTTAGCGCTTCTCTCGGAAAGCAAGGAGAATTGACAATGAAGGTCATAATGTGCATCGCCGTCATGTCCATGGCTGTGCCGGCTTTCGCAGCAGGGTACTCCGACACACAGTACACGTGGACTGGCACGCCGAAAAACAACAAGACTGTTACCGGTGGATGCCGCCCTCAGCCGCCGGCCGCCCAGCCGTGGGGGGACTACTACATTAGCTCGATGCGGTCATGCAGCGGGGGCACCGGCTCCTGCGGTGCTACGGCCGAAGCCTTCAATCCGCCAATGTACGACCAAGGCGAAACCCAGTATCCGTCCATGCCCCTAAGCAGTGCGGCTGCCTCGGCTAGCACTTCCGGAACCGCCTCGAGACAGTGGCAGCCGAACGAAGGTGGCGACGGAGGACCGCCCACGGACGTAACCGCTTCCGCGACTGGGCAAGTGTACTGCCAATTCAGCGCAAGCCGCGGCCAGATGGCCGGATGCTCGGCCCGGGCCAGCTCCTCGGCCTCCGCCTCCAGTTCAGTGCATGGCACTGGGTCAAACTCCGCGGTCGCACCGCATCCGAACGATCTCCAGCAGGCGGCCGTGTCGCATCCCGACGGGCCTCTTGGGCAAGGGTACAGTTGTTCAAGCGGCTTCTCCGTGTCAACCACGATCACCGGGGCCGCAACGGTATCCATCTCTGGTGGATGTACGGTGCAAGCCTTTGCAACGAGGACATCGAATGTTGCTGGACGGACCCATGACTCGGCGTACGGAAACGCTACTGCAAGCGTAACTCTCTCGCTGTGAAGGCACCTTCAGCTTTGAGGTCTCGCATGCTTCGCGTTGTATCCTTCTGCCGTGCGGCTGTCAGCGTGGTCGCCATCCTGCTCTCGATGCCTCGCCCCGCGCTACCAGCCGAGGGGGTGCTGCAGGCACCATCGGTGGCGGCGATTTTGGATCGCGCACGGCCGGCTCTCCACCCGCCCAAGAGCTTGACCTGCCGGGCGGATGCAACGGTTGCGTTCGAGAAGCACGCACCTGTTGTGCTGCATCTGGCCTACAGCTTTTTGGCGCCTGATCACGCCAAACTGGTCGTGTTGAGCCGGCTGGCGCGGCCGACGGATATCGATTTCTTCGAGCACAAGGTGGGCATGGCCTATGTCCTCAACGGGCCGACGGCCGCGAGCTACCAGCCCTTCTTCATGAAGGGCAGCGTGGTGGACACGAAACTCCCAGAGAATGAGCCGACCGTCAGCGATGTCTATGGCACGGGCAACATGGCCAGCATCGCACCCTGGCTTGCGGGCATGCTCCACATCAGTCGTCGCGAGTACATCAAAGCCCGTTACCTGAGGTGCGAGGAGGTCAAGGGCGCAGAGGCACACGTAGTTGAGTTCACCTTTGATCAATCGGTCTATGCAATGATGGGGCATCGGATTGCCAGGTACGTCAAGTGGTTTAGCGTAGACAAAGGGGTGCCCATCCAGGCCGTGGCATACAACGAAAAAGGAGAGACGGTCGCCGAGACCGTGTACGAAGCCCTCAAGCAGGTTGCGCCTAGCAAGTGGGTGGCCCTGAGAACCCGCAAGACGATCCGCGAAGGCACGGTTGCGATCAGCCGAGACGTGACCGTCACGCGGAAGAGGGGCAAGCCAACGCCCGCCACTTGGGGCACACGTTTGGCCTTCCCAGCCCGCACGGTCGTCCACGAGTACGAATGGGTTGATGGCAGGGCGGCTCTGCCCAGCACTGTGGCCGTTTGGGACGACAGCGGCAACCTGGTCTTCCATGTGCGCTTCTTCGAGTACGTGCTAGACGCGGGGCTCTCGGAGAGCGAATTCGAGTACGAGCCGGTCCCCTGAGGCCGGGGTGCGACGGTTCGCCCCTTGACGTCGATGACCGCGCGTCGTAACCTTTGTGGCCGTGGGGCGGCTACCCGACACTGAAATCCTATTGCACCGCGATGCTCAGCACTCACTCACATTGTGGCAGGATCGTGCATTGAGTGACCTCGACAAGACGAAATCGCAACTGATCGTGGAGACGAAACAGCTCCGTGCGCGCGTGGCTGAACTGGAAGCGCAGGTGGGTGAGACTGGAGGTGGGGACGCGATGAACGCGGGCGTGGAGCAGCAGTATCACGTGCTCGGCGACACGCTGGGCGAAGGGCTGGCGATCCTCGATTCGGCAGGCAGCTTCACGTACGCAAATGACTGCTTGGGCGAGATGCTGGACTGCCAGCGAGGCGATCTCATCGGCGAGAGACTGCTTCACCTTTCGCCAAGCACGCAGCCCAACGGCCAGCCTTCCGTGGAGCAGTTCAAGGAGCAAGCCCGGGCGGCCTTGGAGGCTGGGCGGGCTGTGTTCGAGTGGCAGTTCCGCCGGCACGACGGCGTTCACGTGGACGCTGAGATCTCGCTGACTCCCATGGTCATGGCCGGAGAGCAGCGGCTCGTCGCAGTCGTGCGGGACGTGAGCGCGTACAAGCAAGTGCAGCGCGCGCTGGCGCAAGAGAAGGAGACCTTCCTGTCGGTCGTGCAGCACGCGCCGTACGGCATCGCGCTCCTGGACGGCGAGCGCCTGGTCTATTTGAACCCCGCGGCTACGAAGATCCTGGGATACACGCTGCGCGAGATTCCGACCGTGGAAAAGGTCTTCCTGCATCTCTACCCAGACCCGGAGTATCGCGAGACCATGCGGCAGGAATGGATGAGGACGGTCGTGCCCGGCGCAGGAGACATCGGCCAAGAGGCCAGCGTGTGCTGCAAGGATGGGCGAACCAAGGAGATCGAGTTCCGCTCCAGCCGCTTGGGCAGCGGCCGCACCATCGTCATGATGTCCGATATCACCCCCCGCAAGCGCGTCGAGGAGGCGCTGCGCCACATGTCGGTGGTGGACGACCTCACGTCGCTCTACAACCGACGCGGCTTCGTCACCCTGGCCGAGCAGCAACTCAAGCTCGCCCAGCGCGCACACCGCGCCCTGTCCCTGTTCTTCATCGACCTGGACAACATGAAGTGGATCAACGACACGCGCGGCCATCTGGAGGGCGACCAGGCGCTGGTGGAAGCCGCGGCCATCATCAAGGAGGCATTCCGAGAATCGGACCTCGCCGCCCGGCTCGGAGGAGACGAGTTCGTGGTGCTCGCGATCGACGCCACGGAAGAGAGTATTGCACAGTTGAACGCTCGTCTCGACGAACGCCTCGCCGCGCACAATCGCAGAGCCGACCGACCCTATGAGTTGTCGCTCAGCATAGGCGTGGCCCACTACGATGGAGTTACGCCACGCACCCTCGACGATTTGCTGGCCGAGGCCGATCGGGCCATGTACGAAAGCAAGAGCCGCAAGAGGGAAGCGGCCGCGGCAAAGTAGGGGCGCATCTGGGCCGATGCACAGGGCCCGGCCCCCCGCAACAGAACACGAGCCACTCGGAGGTTTCGTATGTACAGACTCATCCCCACCTCCTCCGCCATCGCCGTCTTGTGCCTGGCTCTGCTGCTCGAATCCGCCGGTGGCGCAGAGCCGAAGCCACCGGTTGCGCTCACCCAGGAAGCGTCGGTCGGCGTGGTGCTCATGAACGATGGCGCGTTCGCCTACTACAACCGGCGCAACCCCGCGCTCGATCCCGTCTTGGTGGCTCCCGATGGCGCGAAGGTCAAGGCCGAGCCCAAGATTCCCTTCGACATGCCGCGGCTCGACCGCTACCCGGCGCGTATGCTCATGGACCGCGACGGAGAGCTGCACGCGATCCTCACCCGCCGCCGCGGCAACGGCCGGCGCATCGGAGTGGACCGGTGCATCGACATCTACCACATCCGAACCGTCGACGGCCGGGCGCGCTGGACCGCACCCCAGCCCGCGTGGGAGGGCTACACCGGCGCGGTCATGATGTTCACGCAACTGAGCAGCGGCCGCCTCGTCGTGCCCTTCGCCGAGTGGATCCCCAACCGGCCGATGAAGCCGCCCACCGGGCCGAACGTGACCACCGCGATCTACTCCGACGACGCCGGCGCGACGTGGCGCCAGTCGCCGGCCCAATTGACCGCGCCCTGCCACGAAGGCTACAACGGCAGCAACTACGGCGCGTGCGAGCCGTCGATCATCGAGTTGAAGGACGGCCGCGTCTGGATGCTCATGCGCACGCAGACGGGCTTCCTCTACGAGTCGTGGTCGAGCGACGGCGTCCATTGGTCCGAGGCCAAGCCGTCGCGCTTTCGCTCGTCGAGCGGCCCGCCCGGCCTGCTGCGGCTGCGCGACGGCCGCATCGTGCTCTTCTGGAACCATTGCGAGATGCCGCCCCGCGTCGACGGCCAGGGCGTGTACGGAGGCCGCGACGCGCTGCACGCGGCCATTTCCGATGATGAGGGCAAGACTTGGCGCGGGTTCCGGGAGATCTACCGCGACCCCCACCGCAACGAGACGCCGCCCCGCCGCGGCGACCGCGGCACCGCGTATCCGTTTCCATCGTTCGACAAGGACGGCCAGATCCTGGTCCTCACCGGACAGGGCCGGGGCCGGCGCACGTTCGTCAAGGTCGACCCCGACTGGCTTACCGCGACGCACGCGGCCGACGACTTCTCCGGCGGCCTAGACGCTTGGCACACGTTCAAGGCATTCGGCCCGGCCGTGCACTGGTGGCGAGACCGCACCGCGGGGCCGGTGCTGGCGGACCATCCGTCGAAGCCCGGGGCGAAGGTGCTCCACGTGCGCCGGCCCGACGAGAAGCCGGCCGATGGCGCGACGTGGAACTTCCCCGCGTGCCGGCAGGGCACGCTCACCCTCCGCATCATGCTGAACCCAGGCGGCGCCGGCGGAAGCCTCGCACTCACC
>JAJRTI010000545.1 GCA_024278415.1 Planctomycetota bacterium
CCAGGGTTGCGAGCTTCGCTCGCGAACCCTGGGCTGATATCCGGAATCCCGTTGGGATTCAGATACCCCAACACGCGGCGTTGCACGGAAGCTTTGATAGTATTCCGGTACCTGGCTGTTGTACTTGGCTGAAGTGTTACGTCGAATGCAGCTACCGACTGGCCACGGACGTCCACGCCCAGCGCGAGTAGAGGCGCACTTGCCATGGACGGCCTCTCTCTACAGTTAGGTATAGCAGCCCAACGCAAGTGGAGCGGACGCAGCCCGCCTTGTGTATAGCAGCCCAACGCAAGGGAGGCATGGACGACGCCAGAACGAAGCGAGCCCCGGCGCTTGCCGCGCCGGGGCTCGTGGACATGACGTGCAAAGCTCAGCTACAGCACTTGCCCTTCGCGCAGCAGGCCTCCTCCTCCTTGCGCTTCATCTGCTGGCCGCAGCACACGAGGTCGCACTCGTCGACGCAGCCGCATACCTTCTTGACCTCGACTTCGATACCGCAGCCGTCTTCGTCTGCACACACGTATACGTCACCAACCTTGATCTCGGCCATCGTTCGGACCTCCGTGCAGTTGAGTAAATGGGGAAAACCTTCGTGGACATCGCTCGATGCCTTTCACAAGGTTAGCAGCCGCGGGCCCACGAGGCTATCCCTGGCTGAGTGCAGCACTCCCAGAATTCGTATAGCCTCGGAGGCGCGATCCGCCGCTGGTAGCACGCACGTCAGTGCGTTCCGCTCTGGGCCTTCCGCATCACCGGGCAGAGACGCTCTTACGAGCGTGCTACGAACGCGCGCTATCCCTACATGGATCTACGGAATGCTGTAACAAGGCGGGCTTCGCCCGCAACCCAAGGCTTCTGGTTGTCATGGATCAGAGGCAAGACGTGGCGTGTGGAGGGCAGGTTTGCTGTTCCGTATTGCGTATTGCGTATTCGGATCGCGATTCGAGATACGGAATACGCAATACGCAATACGGAATACCCTGCCAAGAGTGCGCGCACATCACGCAACATCTTGTTTTCCATACCAGTTCCGGATGGCGAAGGCACTAAGGTATGAAGTTCGTGCGCGGCGTGAGCGCGCAAATGAACTGCGCGAGCAGCTTCGCGGCGTCTTCCAAGTCGCGCAGTGCGATCATCTCGACCGACGTGTGCATGTAGCGGTTGGGAATGCTCACCAGGCCCGTGGCCACGCCCGCGCGAGAGATTTGGATCGCATTGGCGTCCGTGCCGGTTGCGCGGGGCTCGGCTGTGATCTGATACGGAACCTTGCCCTTCTTGGCCGCGTCGACGAGGCGCTTCTCGACGACGGGGTTGATGTTGGCCCCGCGGTGCAGGAGCGGCCCTTTGCCCAGCCCGGCTTCGCCCGTGCGCCTCTCGTCCGCGCCGGGATAGTCTGTCGCATGGCCCACGTCGATCGCGATGCCCACGTCAGGGTCGATGCCGAACGCGCTTGTCTTGGCCCCGCGCAGGCCCAACTCCTCTTGGACCGTGGACACGCCGAACACCGCGGCCCCGAACTGGCGCCGCTTGAGGATGCGCATCGTCTCCATGATCACAAACGCGCCGACCTTGTCGTCGAACCCGCGCGAGACCGCGAGGCCGTTGGGCATCAACTCGAATCCGCCCTGGAACGTGATGGGGTCGCCCACCGCGACGCACTTGAGCGCGTCCTTCTTGTCCTTGGCGCCGATGTCGAGGAACAGCGATTCGATCTTCACGCCTCCCTTGCGGTCTTCCTCCTTCATGAGGTGGATCGGCTTGCGCCCCACGCACCCGAGCACGGGCCCGCCTTCGCCGTGCACGAGCAGGCGTTCGCCGGGGAGGATCGTCGCGTCCACGCCGCCGACCGGCGCGAAATACACGAAGCCCTTGTCGTTGACGTGCGTGACCATCATGCCGATCTCGTCGCAGTGGCCGGCCAGCATGACGCGCGGCTTTCCGCCGGCATTCAGCACCCCGGTCACGTTGCCGTGCACGTCGGTGTGCACGGCGTCGCAAAGGCCCTTCATCTCCGCGCGCACGATCTTCTGCACGGGCTGCTCGAACCCCGACGGGCTCGGCGTCTCGACCATCTTCTTCAGCAATGCGATCGATTCCTTGCGCATGTTCTGTCGTCCTTACAAAGTAGTTCCAGAGCCTGTCATTCTGAGCGAGCGAAGCGAAGTGAAGAATCTCAACCTGGCGGAGCCATGGACTGTCGGAACATCGAGATTCCTCGCGGCGCTCGGAATGACATGTCCGGGGCGGAGTGGCCGGGGAACGAGCCATGGACCCTGTCGCGTCTACCGCGAGTCCACAATCTCGGTGATGCGTTCGAGATCTTCCTTTGAGAGCCGCCAGCCCATGGCGCCGACGTTCTCCTCGATTTGGTCGGGCCGCTTGGCGCCGCAGATCGCCGCGGTCACACCGGGCTGCTGGAGGGTCCAGTTGAGTGTGAGCTGCGCGACCGACTTGCCAAGCACCTCGGCAATGGCCTTCAGCTTCTGCACCATCGTGTACGTGCGCTCGAACTCCTCGCCCTGCCAAGCGGGCTTCTCGCGCCGGCTGTCGTCCTCCGGGAACTCCGCTGCCGGCTTGATGCTGTCGGTGAGCAAGCCGCGTTCGAGGGGCCGGTACACGATGCACGCGATGCCGTGTTTCTGGCAGTACGGCAGCACGTCGCGCTCCGCGTCGCGCTGGAGCATGTTGTACAGCGGCTGCACCGCGTGCAAGTCCGCGACTTGCCGGAACCGGTCCATCTGCTCGGTCGTCCAGTTGCTCACGCCGATTGCGCGAATCTTGCCTTGCACGTGCAGGTCCGCCATCGCGCGGGCGGTTTCTTCGATAGGCGTGTGCGCGTCGAACAGGTGCACGTAGTAGAGGTCGATGTGGTCGATCCCCATGCGCGCCAAGCTCTCCTCGGCCTGCTCCACGAGCCGATCGTAGGAGCCGTCCACGATGCGGCCGTCGCCGCTGCTGTCCCGCTCGAGCCCGCCCTTGGTTGCGATGAGCACCTTGTCCCGGCGTTTCTTGATCGCCTTGCCCACGAGCGCCTCGGCCTCGCCGTGCTTGCCGTACATGTAGGCCGTGTCGATCATGTTAACGCCAAGGTCGATGGCGCGCTGAATCGTGCGAATGCAGTCTTTCTTGCGAATGCCCGCCCACTGGATGCCGGACATGGGCCACGTGCCCAACACGATGGGCGTGACCTCGATGCCTGTGTTGCCTAGTGGTCGTAAGTCCATGCTGCGCGGCTCCTGCGGTGCGCGAGCGAGTGGGGCGAGTGTGATCAGACCTGATTGTAAGCATGGCTCAACCTGCGTGCAAGCGCCACTCGATCTTGACACGCGGCCTGCTCGGGTTAGACTGAGCCCTCACGCTCCCCGTTCACCTTGCACCAACTAAGGCACCCTGCGCCATGCCCCGCCCCGCCAAGCGCTCCCAACAGCCCGACACGTCCCTCCCTTCGCTCGCCGGCCCGCGCGGCCGCGGCATCGTCAAGGCCATGCGCGCCGCGCAGCAATTCCTCGATCGTCATGAGCCCGCGGAGCTGCTGTCTCGTGTCGGAGAGACAATCAAGGAACTGCCCAAGGCCAAGCCGATCGACAAGGCCGTCATCCAAGACTCGTACTACGGCGGCACGACCGACGAGACCGACGACCTGCTCGCCGGCCGCGGCATGTTTTACGTGACCGAGCAGCGCAAGCTTTTCCTCGACGGCACCGGCGGCCACTACCAGATGACCTGGGGATACCGCCACCCGACGCTCGCGGCCGCGCAGCGCGAGGCCATCGACAGCGGCATCGTGTGGGACAACCACTCGAACATCCCGCAATGGCCGGTGAAACGGCTCGCGCAGCGCCTTGTCGAGATCGTGAACCCAGACTGCCCCGAACTCAAGCGCGGCGACTTCAGCAAGATCATCCGCTCGCGCTCGCGGCTCAACACAGTCCTCGTCGGCGTATGCACGGGCTCGGTCGCCTGCGAGACGGGCCTCAAGCTCATGCTCATGCACTACGCCCGCGCGAAGTCGGAGACCAAGCCGCCCGTCATCATCACACTCGACGGCAACTACCACGGCACCGGCATCGCCATGCAGCACCTGCGCGGCATGTGGCCGGGCGTGGTGCGCGGGATCAAAAGCATCCGAGTCGAACCCAACGACTGCGCGCAACTCGAGAAGGTCTTCGCCCAGTACGGCGAACGCGTCGCCGGCTTCTGGGCCGAACCGATCCTCATGAACCGCGAGGCCATCCTCGTGGAGCGCGAGTACATGCGCGTCGCGCGCGCACTCTGCACCCAGGCCGGCGCGGTCATGGCGGTGGACGAAATCCAGACCGGCTTCTGGGCGCCGGGCATCTTCATGTTC
>JAJRTI010000546.1 GCA_024278415.1 Planctomycetota bacterium
ATGCCGTTGGAGCGCAAGCTCTCGGAGAGCCGCTCCGCGGCCAGCTCCCCCATGCGCCCGCCGGGGAACTGCTGCGGCCCCACGTGGAGCACCGCGCGCAAGAACGTGCCGGTGGTGAGCACGACCGCTCCCGCGCGCAATTCGAGCCCGCTACGGCAGGCCGTGCCAGCAACGCGGGCCCCCTCCACAATCAACCCCTCGACCACGTCTTGGCAGAGCGAGAGCCCGGGTTGGGCCTCAACGCGGCGCTTCATCTCCAACGCGTACGCGCGGCGGTCGGCTTGGGCCCGAGGCGAGCGCACGGCCGGCCCCTTGCTCGTGTTGAGCATGCGTAACTGGATGCCCGTGCGGTCGGTGACTTTGGCCATCTCCCCGCCCAGCGCGTCCACCTCCCGCACCAACTGCCCCTTGGCCAGGCCCCCAATGGCCGGGTTGCAGGACATCTGCGCGACTGCGTCGAGGTGGATGGTGATGAGCGCGGTGCGGCATCCCATGCGCGCGGCGGCGAGCGCGGCTTCGCATCCCGCGTGGCCCGCTCCAACGACGATGACGTCGACGTCGAGTTTCATCGCTTCACGCCTGGGGCGCCGCCAGCCTACTTCGCCTTCTCGACGACACGCGTCTCACGAAGGACGGTCACCGTGATTTCGCCAGGGTAGTTGAGTTCTTCTTCGATCTCTTTGGCAATGTCTCGGGCGACCTTGACCGCGCCTTTGTCGTTGACCTTTTCCGAGTTCACGATCACGCGCACCTCGCGGCCGGCTTGGATGGCGAACGCTCGGTACACACCTCCGAAGGACGTGGCGATGGATTCGAGGCGTTCCAAACGCTTGATGTATTTCTCCAGCGTCTCACGCCGTGCGCCGGGCCGGCCGGCGGAGATGGTGTCGGCCACGCTGACCAGGACGGCGTAGGGCGATTCGGCGTCGCACTCTTCGTGATGTGCGGCGATCGCGTTGAGCACGATGGGGCTCTCATCGTAGCGCTTGGCCATGTCGGCGCCGATCTGTGCATGGCTGCCCTCGATCTGATGGTCAATGGCTTTGCCGATATCATGAAGCAACCCGCAACGCTTGGCCAGCTTCTGGTCGAGCCGCAACTCGGCCGCGATGAGGCCTGCGAGGTTCGCCACTTCCGTGGCGTGGTTGAGTTGGTTCTGGCCGTAGCTGGTGCGGAACTGAAGGCGGCCGATGAGTTCCACAAGCTTGGGGTCCAGCCCGTGAACGCCAACGTCCATGCAGGTCGCCTTGCCGGCCTCCTTGATAGAGGCGTCGATCTCCCGCTCCGTCTCATGCACGATATCCTCGATGCGCGAGGGATGGATGCGGCCGTCTTGCACGAGTTTCTCCATGGACCGCCGGGCCAACTCGCGGCGCACACTGTCGAAGCCGGACACGACGATGACGCCGGGGGTGTCGTCGACGATCACGTCGATGCCCGTGGCCTTTTCGAATGCGCGGATGTTGCGCCCTTCCCGGCCGATGATGCGGCCCTTCATCTCGTCGCTTGGCAGTTGGATGGTGCTCACCAGGGCCTCAGCCGTGTGGTCGGCCGCGCAGCGTTGGATCGCGGAGGTGAGGATGTGCCGGGCCTTGATGTCCGCGTCCTCCTCAGCCTTCTTGATCTCGCGGCTCACCAGCTCCGCGCACTCGCGATCGAGGCTGTGTTCGAGGCGTTTCATGAGCATCTCGACCGCCTCGTCGTGGGACATGCCGGAAATGCGTTCGAGCGTGGCCTCCTGGCGTTCCAAGAGGCGGGCGAGATCCTCTTCCCGCGAATCGATCTCTTTGCGCTTGCTCGCGAGGGTGCGCTCCAGGTTCTCCACGTAGCGTTCTTTTTTGTTCAGCACGTCGCCCTTGCGATCCAGGTTGTCCTCCCGCCGTGTGAGGCGGCGTTCCAGATCCCGCAGTTCCTTGCGCACCTCTTGGGCCTCCTTCTCCACCTCCTCGCGCATTGCATAGCTTTCGTCCTTGGCCCGCACGCGAGCGTCCCTGACCAGTTGGTCCGCCTTGTCTTGGGCGTCCGCCACCAGTTGCTCGGCCTTGCGCTGGCCCTTCGCCTCCTGCATGCGGCAGACCAACACGTTCACGATGTACCCGATGGCCACGCCCACAATAGTGGTGAGCGACATGGCGGCCACAGGGTTATTCTTTACGAAGTCGATCAAGGGCTCCTCCTTGCGGCTCCGGTGTCGGAGCGGTTGTTAGGCTCTCGCACGCGCGAGCCTGGCAGTGCTAGCGACTGCGCTCACGATGGGTTCCGGGAACGGCCCAACGCGTGGGGGAAGTCTCCCCGTATTCTCGCGCGACGCGATCGAGTCCCCAAGGGTGCGCCCTTTGCCGAGGCAGGTAGGTTGCCCCGCGGTCATGAGCCGGAAAGCGGCTTCCGGCCCTGGCCTTTCCCCTGATTGAACGTGTTCAGGGGGGCCCGTTTCTTGTGGCTATCCGATGCGATCCCTCAACTGGTCTTGTGCGATGGGCGGGCTTGTGTCGCCCACAAGCCGTGCGTCGCCCCTCATGTGGACTCCTGCGCGTGTACCGCACGCGGCATGACGTTCCGCGCGTGCTGTGCGCACCACAGGCGGTGTGCACCAAACGACCGACAGGCGGAGTCCCCCCTCATCGTTGGCCGCGGCGCAATCAAGCCGACGAGCCAATGACAGAGCCAAATTCACGGCCATCCACACCACCAGCCATATCGCCGCGGAGGCCCTCGCTCGGGCCGCAGGCAGCAAGAGCAGACGGTGGCGGAGCAGCCGGAATAGTCGGATCAGATCAGTAGCCAGCATTATCTACCTGAGCCGCCGCAGCCAGCGCCGCAGCAGCAGACCGAGCCGAAACTCGGCGCAAAGAAGCACAAATCAACCCATATGCGGGACCCTCTCGCCCGAAGCGAGACGGGGCGTATCTGTTGTCGAACGGTAACTGTTAGGGAACGGGTTTGTGGATTACGAAATGGTTATCTTGTCATGCGAGAGCCATTATATGTCGGCAGACGTGGGCTTGTCAATAGACTGAGCCGCTCGCCAAATCGGGCGAATTCGGATGAGCGCGGCCGTCTTGGACAGGCCGGCAGAGGTGCGGCGGTTGGCCTTCGGCGGATGCGAGATGAGCGATCGAGGGATAAGAGCGCCACGTCGCTTCTGACCTCTCATCTGCCCCACGCTCAGGCTGCCAGATCGCGCATCCGACGCCCCCCCCAGTCCGTCGGCGTTTGGCTGAGTTGTTGCCGCGACGGCATGGATCCCGTACTGAGTGTCCGTCGCGAAATGCCGCGCGACGGGCGCTTGTAGCGCGCTCGTAAGAGCGTCTCTGGCCGGTAATGCGGGAAGCCACAGAACGGAACGCACTGACGTGCGTGCTACCAGCGGGCTCCGTGCATTTCGCGACAGAGACTACTGAGCCGTTCGTGTCAGGGAATCGGTCGAGGTGAAGGCGGGACTACCGCAGCCCCGGCCTCTCACACCCGAGACAGGCTCACCGCCCCCGCCATCGGCGCTCAATCCCGTGTTCCGCCGCCTGCCCACGGCGCGATCCCCCCTATTCGGCAGAGCCGGCCGCGGGCTTTGCCTCCCGCGCGAAGATCGGGTTGGTGGCTAACACGGCTTGGCCGTCCTCATACCCCAGCACGCGATAGAAGTCCATGTAACGATCGGAACGGCTGCGGATGCCGTCGTAGCTCGGCACCGCGATCTGGGTGATGAACTCCGAGGTCTGGCCGGGTTTCGACGCCGCCATGATGAAGACCTTGAAGATGCTGCCGTTGCGGATCACCCGAAACTCCATCGGCTCCGTGTTGGCCACTGCGCGCACGTGCAACCGCAGAAATCCCGGCGCGGATAGGTCGAGCGTATCGCCGCTGTATGCCACGGAGCTGGAGTCTTCCGAAGCCAGCGTAAACTTGTCCACCCGCACGCGCGACGCGGCGAAACTGCGGGTCGCGTACATCCTGCCGTTGCGCAACCCGTCCATCACCTCCCGCCTGCCATAACGCCTATAGGCTCCTTGCCTGAGTGCGTCGGCCAACGCGGCCTCCGAGCAGTCCCGCAGCCGGCCTTGGCGCACCGCGGCCACCACTTCTTCTTCCATGGGCCGCGGCAGCCCGCCTTTGCGCAGCGCCACCACCACCGCCTCCACCGGGAGCCGCGACGCCATTGCGGCTTCGCCCAGCGAGGCCATGCCGGCGCGGAACGCCTTGACCACTTGGCGCGTGCGGTTTCTGAGCAGCAACACGGTCACCGTCTCCTCGATCGCGTTTTCAGCCCAGTCGCTATCGTAATCCAGTTCACCAAGCGCCCAGACGGGGCGCTCTCTCCGGCCGTCGCAGTACTGCGTCAGCAAGCTGTCCCAGACACCGCCGGGCTTGCCAATGTGCCTCATGCCTTCCCAGAAGATTGCGAACCCCGCGTAGTTGCGGGTCCACGTCAGGTGGTCCTGGTACGCCGGCGTATGGGCCTCAATCGCGCCAAGAGGCGTATCCAGTTTCACCGTCTGCGCCACCTCAGGATGGGCCCAAAAGACCAAGCCTCCGCGGTCGTTCACGTAGTCGATGAACGCTTGGTATGGCCCCACGCCGGGGTCCTGGCCGTACGCCTCGAACTGGCGGGGCGGGCTGAGCACGTGGTTCGCAAACAGCGCGAAGCCGCTGAGCACGAACACCGCGCCCACCAATCGCCGCAACGCGCGCCTCCGCCGATAGCCCCGGCTGTAGTACGCCCTGCGTCTTGGCCGGCGCCCTCGGAAGAGCCTCACCCCGAAAAACATCAGCCCAAGGTACACGAGCAGCACCCAGGAACGGCTGCTGAGCACGAAAGGATAGCCGTTGGCCAGCGACGGGATATCTTCGTAGTCCTCGGCGCGGTCCATCCCAATGGCCAGCAAGTGCTCGTGTGCGCCGCGCAAGCGCAGCACCTTGCCGATGTCCCGGCTCTTGGCGGCGTTCAGCAAGGCGCGCCACTTGAAGTTCTCCACCCACCGGTAGTACGGCATGCACTCCGCGCCGGGCACGACGACCATCTGCGGCAAGAGGGCTTGCGCATCAGCGATGTCGGCCAGGTAGCGCTCCGCGCCGTACGTGCGAATGGACGGCAACACGAACTTGTGCTTCAGCAGATTGCGCAGCAACGGCGGCCCGTACTCAATCTCGGCTTGGTCGCGATCAGTCATCACGACGACCTGCATGCCCGGCCCCTCCTTCCCTGACAGGCCGTGCCGGTACGCCTTCTTCACCAAGTCCACGATCGGCAGCGGCCCTCCGCTCACCGACGAGTCGAAATGGACTCCAGCCACGACCTGATCGTAAGGCTGCGCCGTGTCCTCGGCCGCGCGCACGGAAACGCCAAACGCGAGGGCGAGCGTCGCGGCAAGTGCGAGCCGTCCGGCGCCGTGGGGATCCGCCAGCACTCGGCATTGGATTGCCACAGAGGCCTCCTTTACTTCGCCGACTCCGCGCGGTGGCGGGCGGCGGACCTCGCTTCCAGATCGCGAAGCTGCTCCAGAGCGGCCATGGGGTTCAGCCCGCGGCGTTCGCCGAACGGACTGAACTGCACGCCCACCTTGAACAAATCCGAGCCCATGACGCCCCGGCGCCAGCGCACCACGCCGCGAAGCTCCAGCGGCCCGTCCAGGCCCGGCACATGCAACTCCAACCGAAGCCTCTGCCCGCGATTGAAGACCTCGTTGCTCTGGAACGAGAGCCCGCCTTTCGAGATGTTTAGCAGTTCGTACGCCTGATTCGG
>JAJRTI010000547.1 GCA_024278415.1 Planctomycetota bacterium
CGAACGCGGCGCCGCCGAGATGCGAGCGCGGGAGCGCTCCGCTTGTAGTGGCGACCGTCAGGGCGCCCTCTGCGCCGATGGCGATTCGCCACCCGAGCGGAAGGCCCTCACGGGCCTACTACAAACGCGACGTCGCCGGCTCGCGGCGCCACAGCACAGGTAGGACAACTGGGGTTTTGCAAGTGGCTCGTAGAGTATGAGCCCTAGCTTGCGCGCTGGCGCACCAATCGTCCGTCTCGTCTCTTGGAGAACCCCCACGTGAATCTTCCCTTTCGTTCCACCGTGCTGATAGGCGCACTCTGCATCATGGCCGCCGCTCCCCGTCCCATGGTCGGCCAGAGCATCCGCGAGATGATCCGCCGCGAGATGGCCTTGGACCAAGAGACCCGCAAGGAACTCGCACCCCGTGAAACGCTCGGGCAGACCGCGCTTTTTGACTACGGCGCGTTCGTGCGCACCTCCGTCGGCCGGTTCCATAGCTCCCGCGCGGGCCAGAGACTCGCGCGCACGTTCCGCTCGCTCGATGTTCGCGTTTGGTCCGCCTTGACACTCGCCGACGTGCACAAGTTTTACTTTCGCCTGCGTACGGACTTGGTGGATTGGAACGAGGGACAGGAATTTTCGAGTTCCAAGTTCCGCCGCGGCCCCAACGTGGACCAACTCTTCTACATGGTCAATCTGGACGAGTGGGCGGAGAAATCGCTGGGCCAGAAGTGGCCCTTCCGTGCACGCCTGACCGTGGGCCGCCAGTACCAATCCATCGGCAGCTGCATGGTGTACAACATGGTTAATGATGGCGTGCAGCTTGAGGCCCAGACCAGCGCGTGGGACCTGAAGCTCCTTGGCGCCCGCACCATCGGCCGCATCAAGAACATCGACCGCAGCCCCACCTTGGGCAACGGGACGCGCTACTTCGCGGGCATCGAGGTAGGATACGCAGGCATCCCGAACCACAGGCCTTACATGTTTCTTCTCGTGCAGCAGGACGAGACGAACGGACGTTGGCCGGCGGTGACAACGGACGGCGCCACTGTGCAGCAAAAGTTCAATTACGACTCGCAATACTTCGGGCTGGGCGCGACGGGCCAGGTCTTCAGGAACCTGGGCTACCACTTTGAGGGAGTGATCGAGCAAGGCCAGTCGTACGGCGACGCGTCCCGCAAAGCCTCGAACAGGTATGGGGAAGATACCGAGGACATCGAAGCGTACGCGTTTAACGCAGGGCTGGACTACTACTTCACGCACAGGAGCCGCCCTCGGATGTCGCTCGACTATTTCATCGCGTCGGGGGACAGAGACCGCATCCAGCCCCTCGATACGGCCGGCGGCAACGCACCTGGCACGGCCGACCGCGGCTTCATCGGCTTCGGGTTCGTGGACACGGGCTACGCGCTATCGCCCGAATTCGCGAACCTCCAGTTCGTCCGCCTCGACGGCTCGTTCCGGCCGCTGTATGCCTTCAACGCCTTTCGAGAACTCGAATGGGGCGCCACGGGCTTCCTCTTTTGGACCCAGCAACCGAGGGGGGGGATCTCCGATCCGCTCGCCGTCAATACCGCCAAGAACATCGGCAGCGAAGCCGACTCGTACATCAACTGGCGGATCTTCTCAGACACGAGCCTCTCGTTTCGGTACGGCATATTCTTCCCCGGGAGTAAGTATGCCCAGAAGAGAGCCTACCAGTTCATCTTGGCCACGCTAACCTACAGCTTCTGACATGCAAGGAGTTCGCCGTGACTCGCCCCGCCTTCCTTAAGCCATGGCTGGCCTTCGCAGTCCCGCTCGTGTGCATCACGGTTCTTGCACCGGCCTCCGCCGACCCCGCGTTCTTTCGCACGCTCCTGGACAAGAAGAAAGCCACCGTTTCAGATGCCGCGCGGGTCATGGTCATTCTTCACACCAAAAACCGCAACCCGGCCACGTTCCAGCAAGACCTCCAAACACTCCGCCAGGCCGGCATTGTGCCGAAGCGATGGAAGTGGACCGCAGACAAGCCCGTCACCTGCGGCGAAGTGGCCTACATGCTATGCAAGGTGCTCGGCATCAAGGGCGGCCTGACCATGCGGGTTACGGGCATCACCCAACGCTACGCGTTCCGCGAGTGCTCATTCCGAAAACTCATCCCCCCCACACATCAGAGCAAGCATCTGACGGGCGAGGAACTCGTGGCCATCACCGCCAAGGCGGAACGCTACATGCGCCGGCCCGACGATCAGAAGTAGCAGCCTGCTTGGGGACCTATGCACGCTGAGACAACCCTCGAGCACCTCGAACTGCTCGCCGAAAAGCTAGGGGTGGATGTCCGGTTCGAGCATGTCGACGGGCCAGGCGGGATGTGCGAGTTGCGCGGGGCTAAGATCCTCTTCGTGAACGACGAACTCGACCCCGACGACCAAGTCCTGGTAATCGGAGCCGCCCTTTCCTCTCTCGACTTCGACAGCGTCTTCGTCGTGCCAGAAGTCCGAGAACTCCTGGAGGCCTTTCGTTCAGCATGAACCGCATACCCATTCCCCGACGCGTCCTCCTGCCGCTCTCGGCAGTGCTCATCTTCGTTCATCTCCCCCAGTCTCTCGGCGAGCAAGTCACCCACGCTGGCCTGAAGCCTGCGCAGTTGATCTCTTGGCGCGAGGCCAAGGCGCACGTCGGCCAATACCGCTGCGTCGAGGGCCAGGTCATACGCACGAGCAACATCGGCCGCATCTGCTTCCTCAACTTCGGCAGCCGAGGCGACTTCTCCGTCGTGATCTTCGCGCGCTCGTTTGGCGCGTTTCCCGCCCCCCCGGAGCGCCTGTATCGGAAGAAGAAGATCCGCGTCTGGGGCTTCGTCACAGAGTACCGAGGCCAGCCGCAGATTGTGGTCACCCACCCGGTCCAGATCCAAGCCGAAGGCGCGACAACTGCCACGCCGGCCGCGCTCGCACCCACGAAGGTCCGCATCGCC
>JAJRTI010000028.1 GCA_024278415.1 Planctomycetota bacterium
CTGCGTCCGCAACCCTGGGCTAGAAGACAGAAGCCCGTTGGGCTTCGGGATTGCGCTTCCGTTGGTTGAAGCGTAATCCCGCAAAGGGCGTGATGTCCAAAGCCCGGCGATTGTGGCACTTGGCTGAAATGTTACCACGGGAAGGGGGGCTCACTTCAACACACGCGCCTGCGCGACGCATCGGCGCATCAGCTCCCAACGCCGGCCATCGGACTCGATGAGCGCGTCGGCCTCCTTGGGCCCCCACGTGCCGGCCGGGTAAGGGCACAAGGACGCCTCGCGATCTGCGCAGACCGCGGCCATGATGGGCTCCACAAACGCCCACGCGGCCTCCACCTCGTCGCTTCGCGTGAAGAGCGTCGAGTCGCCCATGGCGGCATCGAGCAGCAGCCGTTCGTACGCCTCAGGCGACTCCTCGCCGAACGACGACGCGTAGTCGAAGTCCATCATGAGCGGTTGGAGGCGGGTCTCGTGGCCGGGCACCTTCACCTGGAAGCGCATCGCGATGCCTTCGTTGGGCTGGAGGCGCAGGCGCAGCACGTTGGACTCCACGGGCGGCATGCCAGGCGCGTTGAACAGCACGCTGGGCACGGACTTGAAATGGATGCCGATCTCGGTGATGCGCGACGGCATGCGCTTGCCGGTCCGCATGTAGAACGGCACGCCCGACCAGCGCCAGTTGTCGATAAACGCCTTGATCGCGACGAACGTTTCCGTGGTTGAGTCTGAGGCGGTGCCTCCTTCCTCACGGTATCCCGGCACCGGGTCGCCGTGCATGCGGCCGGCCGTGTATTGGCCCAGCACGACGTTGTCGCACGCACACGCGCAGGTCAGGGGCCGCAAGGACCGCAGCACCTGCACCTTCTCGTCGCGCACCGCGTCCGGATCGAGCGATACCGGCGGCTCCATGGCCACGAGGCACAGCAGGTGCATCATGTGGTTCTGCACCATGTCCCGCAGCGCGCCGGAGGAGTCGTAGTAATGGCCTCGGCCCTCCACGCCCACCGTCTCGCTCATGGTGATCTGCACGTGGTCCACGTGCCGCGAGTTCCAGATGGGCTCGAAAATACTGTTGGCGAAGCGCAGCACCAAGATGTTCTGCACCGTCTCCTTGCCGAGGTAGTGGTCGATGCGGAAGATTTGCTCCTCGGCAAACGCGGCTTGGATACGCTCGGTGAGTTCGTAGGCCGACGCGAGGTCTCGGCCGAAGGGCTTCTCCACGATGACCCGCGACCACGGCCCATGCCTCTCGCCCTTGCGCGACAAGCCGGCCGCATGGAGGCGCTCGCAGATCGGGCCGAAGAGCATGGGCTGGAGCGCGAGGTAGAACAGGCAGTTGCCGGGCGCGCCATCTTGCCCGCCCAACTCGCCCAGGCGCTCTGCCAGCGATTGGTACGCCGCCGGCGCCTCGTAGTCGGCCGCGCGGTGGTAGTGCAGACGCGCCGCGAACGCTTCCCACTCCGCCGCGTCCAACTCGACGCGCGAAAACTCATGCAACGCGTCGCGCATCTGCGCCCGAAACTCGTCGTCGCTCATCTCCGTACGGGCGAACCCCACGATGCGGAACGCGCCGGGCAATAGGCCCTCGTGGTGGAGCTTGAAGACCGCGGGCATCAGCTTGCGACGCGTCAGATCGCCGGACGCGCCGAAGATCACGAGCGTGAACGGCTCGGCCGCGGCTCTTCCACCGTCGTGAGGAGGTATTGGTGTCATGGCTCTTTCGCTTGCGCATCCGCGCGGGGCGGGACATTGTTGCTGTTCAGATTGCAGATCGCCCGTGAACCTACGTGAACCTAAGTGTAGTGACTTGGGGCGTCGCCGGCAAGGCAGCCGTACGCCCGGATCCCGCACCTCCGGGCGGGAAACAATCTGGTAACATGCGTGAGAGACCGCTTCGCCCAAACGAGGATCCTGCCGTGAGGACAGCACCATGCGCTATGCACTACTCATCACGCTCGTCGTAGGCTCAGCCGCTCGCGGAGCTGAGATCTGGTCCATCGACTTCGAGCAAGGGGCGAGCCTGAAGCAATACGCGAAGCACTTGAGCTTTGGCAAGGCCAAGGCGCAGGTCGTCGCGCGCGGGCCAGACGGCCAGGGGCATTGCCTGCGTGTGGACAGCCAGGGGCCGGTCTCGTCCGTCCCACTACAAGTCAAGGGGCCTATCAAGCTGCAAAAGAACCTCGTCCTCGAGTTTGACCATCGGGAGGAGATCGAGCAGGGATACCAAGGCGCGTACCTCGGCATGATCTTCTACGTGGACGGCAAGCAGTGGTTTTGGCAAAGCGACAAGTTCAGCAGCAAGTGGCGCCGCGCACAGATCCAGTTCGGCAAGCTGCGTCCGTGGCGCGGCCACCAGGTGCGGCTGGGGCTCGCATTCAGCGGCGTCTCGCTCTACGGCCGCGTCAAGGACAAACCCGGCTTGGGCCGGGGCACCCGGGCGCGCATGACCGTCTGGTTCGACAACATCCGCCTCTACACCGGCCACCCCACGCGCACGCTCTCCGAGCGCACGCGCGTGTCCGAGTCCAACCCGCCGCTCTTCGACTGGCCCCGGCTCGAAGGGGAGCGCTTCACGAAGATCCAATACTCCCTCGATCCGGCGTTCGCAGACAACGCGACGACCACCGCCCCTGTCACGCACACGTTCTATATGCCGGCCAAGCCCATCGAGCCGGGCATGTACTATTGGCGCGTGTGGAGCGAGGCCGACTTGAGCGAGGGCTGGTCGCAGGTGCAGCGTGTGCACGTACTGCCCCAGGCGCATCGATTCACCACGAAGCCGGTCTCGTTGGAAGCGATCACGAGCATGCCCCGGCCGCGGTTGCTCGAGTATGCGAGGATCGTGGAGGGCGACCCCGATGACGCGCGCAAGGCGCAACTCAAGCGCAGCGCCAAACGCGAATACGACAAGGGCGTGCCGGCGCACCCGGGGCCATGGGTGAAAGGCGACCCGCGGTGGCCCACGTGGATCGACTGGTACGGCAAGGTCGCGGGCCGCATCACCGGCGGCACCGGGCGCAGGCTCGAACGCATGGCGTACTGGGCCATGCTCACCGGCGACCCGGAGATGATCCGGTGGACCAAGGAGATGGCGCTCCAAGCCTGCAAGTGGGATCCCAACGGCGGCAGCGCGATGCGCCGCGGCGACATCGGCGCGCACCATCTGCTCCGCGGGCTCGCCGCATGCTACGACGTGTGCCGCGACGCCATGACCCCCGAGGAGCGCGACACGCTCAAGCGTATCATCGTCGCGCGCACGAACCAGTTCTGGCGCGGGCTCAACCCCTTCAGGCTGACCGCGGAGAACAACCACGCGTGGCTGCGCGCGTTCGGCGTCGGCATGGCCGGGCTCGTGCTCATGGGCGACTACGACCCGGCTTGGGAGTGGGCCGAATGCGTGCGCGAGATCTACATCGGCCGGTTTCTCTGCTGCCTCGGATACCAGGGCGACAACAACGAGGGCATCTCCTACTGGGGCTATGGCCTCAGCTTCATCGTGCAGTACGCGGACATGATGCGCGCGGTGTGCGGCATCGACCTGTACAAGCACCCTTGGCTCAAGCAAACCGCGCGGTTCCCCATGTACTGCGCACCGCCGGGCGCGTGGGCCGTCTCGTTCGCCGACACCGGCATGCCCAACCACGGCGTACGCGGCCCCGCGCAGACCGGCTGGGTGCGACGGCTCGCACTGCGCACGCGCGATCCGTACGCCTTGTGGTACAGCGGAGCGCGGGACGCGGTGGCCGGGCTCGCGCCGAAGCCCCCGGTGGACCTGCCGCAGTCGATCCACTACCGGTATATCGGGTGGGTGATCTTCAACACGTCGCTCGTCGATGGAGCGGAGGACGTCACCGTGGCCATGCACAGCGGCAAGTACTACGCGGGCCACCAGCACCCCGACCAGAACCATTTCGTCATCCACGCGTACGGCGACAAGCTCGCGATCGACGGCGGGTACTACGACTGGTACGGGAGCGCCCACTTCAAGGCGTACTCCATGACCACGCTCGCGCACAACACGCTGCTCGTGGACGGCGAGGGCCAGGCCGTGCGAAAACGCGGAGCGGACGGCAGGATCAAGACGTACTTCGACTCCCCAGGCTACGGGTATACCGTTGGCGACGCGTCCGATCCCGACATCTACAGCGGCAAGCTGAAGCAATTCGACCGGCAAATCCTATTCATCAAGCCGGGGTTCGCAATCGTGCATGACCTGGTGGCCGCGGCGAAGGAGCCGGTGAAGTTGGATTGGCTGCTGCACGCGATCGCACCGATTCGGCTGAGCGGCCAGGACGACGCGGTGCGGTTCGAGGCCACTGGCAAGCGCGCGGCGCTGCGTGGAGTGGTCCTGCTGCCCAAGGGGGCGAAGGTCGAGGTGAAGACGGGATTCCCCAAGGAGCCCGTCAACCGCTACAGCACCAACCCTGTGCCCAAGAACAACTACTTCCCAGAGTGGACGATCCACGCGTCGCCCAGGGGCGCCGTGGCTAAGGCCGAGTATCTCGTGCCCATGCAGATCCAACGGCTCGGCGGCAGCGCGCAGCCGGCCGCGCAGATGGAGCGCGTCGAGGCGGCGGCCGCGCAGGGCGTGCAGATCACCCGCGGCGACAGGCGGCACTTGGCGCTGTTCCGCAAGCAGGCAACTTCATCCGGAACGACCCTCAAGTGCAACGGCCTCGAGAGCGACGGCGACGTGGCGGCGATCGAGGTGGATGGCAGGGGCAACGTGAAGCGTTGCTTTGCGGCGAACGCAACGGTGCTGCGTTGGCGAGGCAAGGTGCTGCTGAAAAGCGAGGCGCGCAAGGACATGGCCTGGCTCGACCAACCGGAGCTGAAGTCCGGGCCGATCAAGGGCGCGGCAGTCGAGGTGAACGGCAAGCGCACCGCGCTCGAAGGCTACGCACGCCGGCAGCCCGATGGCATGCTGCGCTACTGGTGGGGCGAAGTCGATCTGCCGCGCAGCGACCGGTATCGCGTGGCGCTCGCCGGCCGCACACGGGGAAGGCCGCGTGTGCGGCTGGGCAAGCGCGAGTTGGCGCTCGACGCGGGCGGAGCGCCTGTCGAGATGTGGCTGGCGGCCGGCAAGCACACGGTCACTGTTACGGCCAATGGTCCGTTCCGCGGGCTGCGCTTCCAGGGCGCGGGTGTCCAACAGGCGCCGGCAGTGATGCTGCCCAAGGGCTACAGGCCGAAGCCGAATAGCATCATCGTGGAAGCGGAGGACACGCTTCGGGAAGGCGCGGTCAAGGGCAAGCTCATGAAGAAGGTCGCCGCGTCGGCCGGCATGGCGCATTGTTGCTGGGACACGGAGGGCCAGTGGGCGGAGTGGGCCTTCGACGTGGCCCAGGCCGGGGAGTACGAACTGCTCGTGCGCGGCGCGAGCGTGTACGACGTGATCCTGCGCGAGATCAAGCTCGACGGCAAGCCCCTGTCGCCGCGCGTGGGCGTCGCGCGTTTCACCGCGACCGGCGGGTGGTGCCGCACGGCAGACGATTGGCGCTACTTCCGCATCGTCGGCGCCGACGGCCGAGCCGCGCGCGTCCGCCTCGACGCGGGCAAGCACACGCTCCGCATGGAGCAACTCGGCGGCTCAATGAACGTGGACCAGTTCGTGTGGGAGCGCGCGGCCGCGGGCAGGTGAAGGTCCGCCTTTTCGCGTTGACACCTCAAGATGCCCCGCTTATAATGGAAGTCGCTTTTGTCGAATCAAAGAGACGCCGATCGCCTTCTCAGACAACACGGACACCAAGCATGACCGAGGAACTCAGGCGCCCCCACGAGTACTCGCCGACCACTCGCCGTACGAGTGGCGATAAGAAAAAGACGAAGAAGATGGTCCTTGGGCTGGGGCTAGATTGCGACGACGGGGAGAAGCGCATCACCATCGGGAAGAATTTCCGGCTGTACGGAGGCAAGCGAGAGACACACGAGTGCATGCAAGAGAAGGCGATCAAGCTGAACGAGCAACTCGACAAGCGCGGCAAGACCCTCGACGAAGTCTGCCGCGAGGAGTTCGACGAGATTGCCAGCGAGATCGGGCTGGTGCGCGTGGAGTCGTAGCGCGCAGTCAAGGAGGGCGCGCCGCGCAGCGGAAGGGGGAGGAGAGGGCTGAGTGGGCCTGCCGGTTGCAATCGCCTAGAGCGCCGGCGCTCCGCGCTTATGTGGGAGTATGGGCTAGCAACGCGTCCAGCGGCTCGATGGCCTGCGCCTGAAGCCCCAACGCCTTGCGGTCCGCGCCCGCCGCGTGGGCCCGGGCCGACGCCTGCCACGCGGCGGAGATTGTTTGCCGAGTTGGCTCATCGAGCAGCGCCACCCTCAGGCTCTTGATCTCCACAAAGCTCAGGTTCACGGTGCCCACGCCGCTCATGAGGCGTTTCATCTGGAGGCGACCCGGCTGCGAATGCAGGAACGCGCACAGGTAGTGGGGGCAGAGCTTGTGCTGCCGCACGATGTCGACGAAGCAGCCCACCACGGCCTTGCGCCGGCCCTCCACTACCGCGCAGCGGCCAATGGAGCCGACCCCGGACCGCACGAAGAGCAGATCGCCTTCGGCCACGCGCGCCTGCGGCCGGTCCCACTTCGAGCCCTCGGGCACGCGCACACACTTCGACCAGTCGAGCCCTGTCGGCCGAAACGCGGCGGGGTCGATGCGCCACACGTCTCCGCCGGTCTCGGGCGGACGCTCACCAGTCACGATGGCGCCATACTTCATGTACGGGTCGAGCGCACCGATGGTCGTGGAGTCCACGTTCGCGAACAGAGCGTCGAGCACGCGAAACCGTGGGCGCCAGTACCCGGCATCCATGCGCGCCGCAAGCGCAGCCTGGGGGACGCGGGCAACTTGGATGTCAGGTTCAGACATGAGGCGTCGCTTGGCCACGGGCGATGGCTGGCGGGTAGTGGCGGATCATACCCCCATGAACCACCAACCCTGATCCCTACAGATCCCTCTCCACCGCAAAGTCCGCCAGCGCGAGCAACGACTGCTTGCTCGGCGTGTTCGGCAGGGCGCGGAGTAGCGTCTTGGCCTCGCGGCTGTAGCGCTGCGCGACTTGGAGGCTGTAGCGGATCGCGCCGTGCCTGTCCATGGCCTCCACGATTGTGGCTTGGGCTGCGGCCTTGCCATGCGGGAACACGAGTTCCCGGCCGGCGTCGCCCTCTCGGCGCATCACGTGGATCAGCGGCAGCGTGAGTCGGCCGCTGTGGAGGTCCGTCTTGAGCGTCTTGCCCACCTTCGCCTCATCGCCGGTCAAGTCGAGGCAGTCGTCCACGATTTGGAATGCCATGCCCAACGCGCGGCCGTACTCGCTCAGCATAGCGGCAAGCTGCCGAGCGGCCCCCGATACGCCCGCTCCGAGCCGGCAGCTAATCGAGAACAACTCGGCGGTCTTCGCGTCGATGATCTCGAGGTAGTCCGCCTCGCTGACTGTAGGGTCGAACCGGCGCAGGAGCTGGCGCATCTCGCCTTCGCACATACGCGTGGTCGCGCGTGACACGAGCGCGGACGCGGACTGCGAGTCGAGCGCAGCAAGGAGGGAGAAGGCCTTGGAGAACACGAAGTCGCCGAGGAGCACCGCGACCTTGTTGTCCCACTTCGCATGCACGCTCGCCTGCCGGCGGCGCACGTCGGCCTCGTCGATCACGTCGTCGTGGACAAGGCTCGCAAGGTGCACCAACTCGACGATCGCGGCGAGGTCCACGTGCTGGGGCGTCAACGGTCCGCACACCTTGCCGGCGAGCAGCGCCATCATGGGCCGCAGCCGCTTGCCCTGGTACCGGTTCACGTGCACAACGAGCGCCGCGGCTTCCGGCGCGGCGTCGCCAAGCAACTTGGTCAAGCGCTCTTCGACCTGCTGCAACTCGCCGGCGATGGGATTGCTGATGGCTGAGATGTCCATGTGGGGACCGCGCGATAAAGCTTTGGGCGACAGAGACGTTTCCGAAAGATTACCAGCCGCACCATGACTCGTCAACGGCAACACTTCAGCCATATGCAACAGACAGGATCGTCGGATGCGCGATCTGGCCGCCTGAGCGTGAGGTGGATGAGAGATTAGGGACGAAGTGTCCCGCCACTGGTGCTGGGCGTCCACGTCCAGCACCCATTCGGCGCGGACGTCTCGTCCGCCCGCGACCCCTCGGACCGCCAGCGGACCGGGAGGTGCGCACGGAGGGGCCACGGACAGAGACGTCCGTGGCCAGTAGATTCCTCATCCTTGCGTGCCCAGGCCGCGCACCGTAGAATGGCGCGACACGGGAGAACGCCATGGCTTCGGATTCGGCCGATCGAGTCAAGTTCCGCCACACCTGTGGCAAAAAGATTTCCTGCCCCAGCCGCGTCGCGGGCAAGTTTGTGCGATGCCCGCGATGCGGCCAGGCCGCGGCCGTGCCCACCGAAGTGCGGGACCATACGATCGACGATCCGCCGGCCAGACTTAGCGACAAGCAGCCTTGCCAGCTCCGCCGCGGGGGGCAAGGGGTCGTGGTCAAGACCACCGTGGGCAAGATCAAGGCCGACGCGGCCGCGGGCGCGCTTGCCGGCGAAGATTTGATTCGCCTTGGCGACACCGGCGAGTGGCTCCCCATCAAGGACCACGCCGAACTCGCGGCGCACCTGGGCGAGCAGCCCTCACGCGTCGGAGGCATCAGCTTCGACTTGCATGAGCCGGAGACGCAAGAGGACGCGCTGGGCGAGGCCGACGCGGCGCGGGCCATGTGCGAGCACCACCCAGACCGGCCCGCGGAGTTCCTCTGCTCCCAATGCCGCAAGGCCCTGTGCCCAGAATGCTGCAACCGGCTCGACGGCGAGCCCTACTGCGAGCAATGCACGGACAACCTGCTCGCCGAACTCCGCAAGCAGGCCGCAGTGGCCAAGGGCGAACAGCCACCCACGTCGCCCGACGAGACCCCGGCCGAGACGATCCAGTCCGTCGCGGCCAAGGCTCTGGCCAGCACCGCGCAAACCGATCCGCTGTCCGACACCGGCCTCGCCGAGCAGGCGGTCGTGACGGTCAACAAGGCCGTCTACCTGGAGCTGGCGCTCGCGTACGTGCTCTCATGGCCGGGCATAGGCTGGCTCCATGCCGGCCAATCCAAGGTGGGCTTTACGCTTTTGGTGAGCAACTTCGCTCTCGTCATCTGTGAACTGCTCGCGCTCCTCGCTTTCCGCAGCGCGCTGCCGGGCCTGGCCGGCGGCCTCTGGCTTGTCATCCCCGGCCTGCTCCTTCAGAACATCCTCATTGGCACCTGCTCCGCGGTCATGCTACGACGGGCTTGCGTCGAGGGCCACATCGCGGGGACATGAGCCAAGGACGCTGCACCAGGGACATGAACCAAGGACGCGAAGCGTCCGACTTCGTGTCCCCAGACATGGGGACACGATGCGATTCCCGCGTCCCCCCTCTTAGGGGGGACCACGGGGGGGGGCGGCATTGTGCGGCCAAACGGTTCCGCTGAGGCTACCCCCCCCTTGGGTTCCCCCCTGCCCTTTACCCACAATTTCTGGCGAGCCGGCGCGGGCGCGCACGCGAATGGTGTGCCAAAACTAGACATTGAAAGAGAAATAGTGTATATGATCGGGGATGAAACGCCAACTCCCCCGCGACGTGCAAACGCGCCCA
>JAJRTI010000548.1 GCA_024278415.1 Planctomycetota bacterium
GACTCCAAACCCCATAGCCCCCGCATGCTGGCGCATGCGGCTACCGCCTGCCCCTACTGGAGTACCCCTTCATGAGCAAGTACCGAGTTGGCATCATCGGCTGCGGCCGCATCGCGAGCGAGTTCGAGGACGGCGCGGCCGTGCACCCGGCGACCATCGCCGGCGCGTTCGACGCACTCGACAACTGCGAGATCGTCGCGGCCTGCAACCGCGGCAAGGAGCGCCTCGACAAGTTTGGCGAGCGCTGGGGAGTGAGCGCGCTCTACCACGACGCGGCCAAGATGCTCGCGAACGAGGCCCTCGACATTGTCGCGGTCGCCACGCCGCCGGGCGTGCACACGGACAACGTCGTCGCGGCCGCCGAGGCCGGGGCGAAGGGCATCTTCTGCGAGAAGCCCATGGCGCTCAGCCTCGGCGAGTGCGACGCGATGCTCGACGCCTGCGACCGCGCGGGCACGAAGCTGCTCGTGAACTGCTCCCGTCGTTGGCACGCGGCGTACGAGGCCGCGCGGCGCTGCGTGCAAGAGGAGTCGATGGGTCCGCTGCTGCACATGGTCGGCTGGTGCCAGGGCTGCAAGCCGTTGCCGGAGTGGGAGGCCGAGCACGAGGGTCCCATGCTCCATGACACGGTGCACCTCTTCGACATCATGCGCTTCTTCGCGGGCGACGTGGACTGGCTGATCGGCACCGCGCCGCGGCGCGTGCGCCATGACCTCCGCGTCGAGGACTCGGGCATGATCATCTTCCAGTTCAAGTCCGGCATCGACGCGGTCGCGATCTCCGACGAGCAGACCGAGTACGCGCGCTTCGAGATCGAATTGCACTTCGAGCGCGGCCTGCTGCGTTTGGGCCGGGACTGGTCCAAGCTGGAGTCCCGCCGCGCACCGACGAAGGAGACGTGGTGGCACTGGCTCTTCCCAGCCGACTACCCCGAGTTGCCATGGGAGGAGCCGACGATCCTCATGGGCGCACGCGATCTGACCGAAGCCATCGCACAGGACCGCGAGTGCCGCTGCACCGGCCACGACGGCCGCGCGGCGATCGAGATGATCATGGCGATCTACGAATCCGAACGCCGGGGCCACGACAAGGTGCGATTCCCCTTCAACGAGCCGCGACGCATGCTGGAAGTGATGCGGGAGGAGGGGGTGTACTGAACGCTCTGCGGGGGGGGTGCTGGAGCCTGTCAACTTGAAACGTGATGTGGGGGGACAGGTTCGATGTTCCGTATTGCGTATTGCGTATCTCGGATCGAGATCCGAATACGCGATCTACCGCAGCGGGGGCATCTTAAACGTCGCGCGGTTCTTGGTCCACCACTTCTCCCAGTTCGCGGCCTGCTTGGCGCGGAACTCAGGGATCGCGTCCCAGTAGTAGGTGATCCGCTGGTGCGTCAAGTACGGCAGCGCCTTGCCGCAAAGGTTTCGGTTCTTCTTGTCGTCGCTGCGCAGGCCGGCGATGCAGATGTCGATGAGGCGCTTGTCCCGCGCCGGGCACTTGAACATCTTTCCCAGGATGAAGCGGAACGCCTTGCCGTCCTCTTCGGTGGCGAGCGCTTGGATGCCGGTCTCGTAGCCCACCTTGGGGTCCACGGTGATGATGGCGAGGAACGCCTCCCCGCGCGTCTGCGGCTCATTGCTCTCCATGAGGCCCTTCATGGCCTCGATTGTCGTGGGCCGGTTGTCCTTGCAGGCCTTGAGGTATTCGAGCGCGGCCGAGCGCACCTTCACGTTCTGCGCGGTCTTGATGGCCATGACCGCGGCGTCCCTGCTCGCGCCCTTGTCGATGGGCATGAGTTGCGCGAATGCGAACGCGCGCGCACCCGGGTTCGGGTGTTCGAGCATCTCGCGCAGCTTCTGGATGGCCTGGGCCCGCGTGCTGCGGTTGCGCAGGAGCATCTCCGTCGCGTGCTTGCGCGCGCCTCCCTCCATCTGCTGGAACATGGCCTCTCGCACCCGCGGGTCCCTCAGGAACCGGCCCGACGCGCGCACGGCCACCGCGCGCACCGTGCCGTTCTTGTCCTTGTATGCCGCGAGCAGCGGCTCGATAGCCTCCTTGCCGCCCACTTGGCCGAGCACTTGGAGGGACCACCAGCGGGACTCCGGCTGCTTGGCCTTAGCGCCTTCGATCAGCGCGGGCACAGCGACCGGCCCAAGCTGGGCAAGCTGGTCCTTCTTCTTCATCGCCGCGACCTGGGCCTTCATGCCCGGCTTGCCAAGGTCGGCGACCAGCTTCTTGATGTACGCTTGGAGCGCCGTTCCCTTCACCACCTTGAACTTTGCGCCTTCGGTCTGAGTCACGTCCACCGTCACCTTCTCGCCGCCCCAGCCGTCGACTTTGCAGTGCGCCTCGACGACGACCGGCCCGCTGGCGCGCACGTTCACGATCGGCAGTTCGAACGGCTTCCGGCCGTACGGACACATGGGCCGCTTGATGCTCTGCTTCCTCAGCACCTTGCCCTTCGTGTCCGTGACACGAATCGCATCACAGAAATGCTCCTTGTTGCGGTCGTTGTGGTGCGCGGTCACGACGAACGTCCACGACTTCGGCGCGGGGTCAGCCGTGCGCGCGTACGCAGTCACCTTGAGCACATTGGCTTTGTCCGCGAACGCGATGGACGCGATGGACGCGA
>JAJRTI010000549.1 GCA_024278415.1 Planctomycetota bacterium
CGAATCTCGACCGTGAAGCCCTTGCGCGAGTCGACCTTGCCGAAGCCATCGACGAAGTCGTCCATCCATCGTGCGCGCTGCCCCTTGCCAGTGTCGATCAGCGCCACGCCCGGCCGGGGGAAGCTGACAGCGTCGGCTTCCTTCCAGCCGCTGCCAGTGAAGCGCCAGTGTGCTCCCACCTTGGAGGGCAGACCGGACGCGTCGTAGACCTTGGGCAAGTCAGCCTTGACTGGGAGCGGTTGCCGCGTCGGGGCCGGGGGCTCCGTCGGGGCCGCGGGTGGGAGCGTGGTGAGCCACTTCAGGTTGAACGCGTAGTGCTGCCGGCTACTGATGAGGTGGATGACTCCGTCCGGCGTCTGGCACGCGGACATGTACCCCCGCGGCTCCGCGGTCGTCGCGCTCATAGTGAACTTGCGGCCGTCCATGCGCTCGACCCGCATCCCGGGGCCGTCGTCGGACACGAGGCGCCGGTAAGGCCACGTCTTGCCCTCGTCGTACGACACCGCGGCAAACAGGCCGTACACCTTGCGCCCCTTGCCGGTCGCGTCCTTGATCATCATGCCTTTGTCCCGCGGTGCGTTGATGGTATCCGTGAACGACACGCACAGCAGTGGCCCCTCCGCGAGGCGCATGAGCACGAGGCGCTGGTTCGCGCTAATCGGCGGGAAAGGACTTGCCGAATAGGTCCACGTCTTGCCGAGGTCGGAGGACACGCTCTGCGGCAATCGGCCGTCGATGTCGCTCCCGCGGCCATACGCGAGCAGGCTTCCGCCCTTGAGTTGCACCACGCCCGCGTGGATGCCCGCGATGCGGCCCCCGGCGTCGTGCCACGTCTGGCCATCGCGGCTGAGGAAGAGCATCGTGCCGGGGCCGCCCGTGTGGAGCCGCGAGTCGCACGGCAGCAAAATGTAGCCTTCCTTCGTGCGGAACACGGACTCGACCGGCTGGTTGTGCACGCCCCGCTCGGGATTGATAATCTTGGCCTTCGACCATGTGGCGCCGCTGTCCTTGGACGTGCGCATGACAAGCGCGAGGCTCGGCTGGAAGCCGGCAGCCGCGGACAAGCCGCAGAAGAAGTAGATCGTGTCCTTGCCGTCGAACCACAGCGCCGGCGCGTGGTCGTTGCGATCGGGCGCGTCCCAGAACGGCGCGGCCGGCTCCCACTCGTCCGCACCGCGGCGCAGCCGGCTGGCGACGAGGCACAGCTCGCGGCCGGGCTCTTGCACGCAGCTATACCACACCGCCAGCAGGTCGCCGTTGGGGCACTCGACGATGGCTGGGTCGTGGTTGTGAGAGGAGAACATGGGACCCAACGAGCCCGGCGGAATCTTCACGTACTTCTTGGGGCCCGCGAAGTAGGGCTTCGACGGGTCAGGGCCCTTGGCCAGGTTCTTCGGGATCGTCTGCTTGACGTGCTGCTGGTGCCGCGGCGGCTCGGGCGCGGGCAGCGGCCGGGTCCTGGGCATGTCGCCCAGGACCACGCGGAAGCCGATCAGCCAACTCCTGTCCTCCGGCAGCGTGCCCATGCGGTTGGCAGAGCGCAAGTAGTAGACGAGCGTCGAGTGGCTCCCCCCGCGCGTGACCTTGAAGTCTCCGTCCTCGTACCCGACGGGATCGACCTGCGCCGCGCTCGTGTAAGGGCCATACCAATCGTAGCACCACTCCTCCACGTTCCCGTGCATGTCGTGCAGGCCCCATGCGTTCGCCGGCGTGATGCCGACGGTGAGCGCGACGAAGTCCCGCTTGTCCTTGGGGAACCACACCTCACGCTGGTTCTTGCGGTACGCCTTCGGCAGTGTGTCGCCGGTGTGGAAGGGCGTAGTCGTGCCGGCGCGGCACGCGTACTCCCATTCCGCCTCGGTCGGCAAGCGGTACGGCTTGCCCTCCTTCTGCGAAAGCCACTCGCAGAACCGCATCGCGTCGCGCCAGCTCACGCACACGACCGCCTCGTGGTCGCCCATGGAGAAGCCGTAGTTGCCGCGCAGCTTCCGGTGCTCAGGGTCGAACTGCTCGTATTGCAGGCTCGTGACTTCCGTCGCGCCCATGTAGAACGGCTGCGTGATGCGCACCTCATGCGCCGGCTTCTCGTCGAAGTCGCCATGAATTCGCCAGCGCTTGCCCGCCACCTCCATGGGCAGCGGTGCGTCGCCTGTGCCCATGACGAATTCGCCCGGCTCGATGCGCACCAGGCGCATGCCGATGGAGTTGTGGATGACAGGGGCAGCGGGCGCTGCCGAGGAAGAGGGCGTGTGGAGGGAGCCAAGCATCAGGATTACTCGCCAACAGATATTCAAAGTGCCTGCTCCGAAGCCAAATCTTGAATAACAGGAGTTCCCCGCGATATCTGCCGTTGGCTTATGGTTCCGTAACACCTCAGCCAAGTGCAGCATTCATCGACCTTTGGGCTTCACGTAGATTGCGGAACAGCCGTTCCGTCTGAAAAAATGCGATCGTGAAGCCCAACGGGCTTCTCAGAAGGCGAGCACGCCGAAGTCTGCCAGTATCCCGCTCCTGTTCTCGGCGCTCAATTGTCGCAGTTGATTGAAATGTAACATAGCAGGGCGATGAATCGCCCTGCAACGAGCCACCTATGCCTTGCCGCGCGCTCAGAACAGCCTGATCTGCTGATCTTTGGCCTTGCGCTTCAGCTTCACCTCGATGCGTTCGAGCAACTCGTCCGGGATGTCGTCGAGGAAGCGCGACGGCTCCGGCTTGCCAGCCTTGCCGCGGGCCTTGCGGCTCTTAGCGGACATGAGGATGAGTTCGTCTTGCGCGCGGGTCATGCCGACGTAGAGCAGCCGGCGCTCCTCCGGCACGGCCCCCCCGCGCATGGGCATGAGCCCCTCCTCGCAACCGACGATGAACACGACCGGGAACTCTAAGCCCTTCGCCGCGTGCAGGGTCATGAGCGTGACGGCCTCAAGCTGAGCGCTGCTGTACCGCTCGCACTCGACGTCCTGCGACAGCAGCACGCGGTTGAGGAAGCCGTCCAGGTCGTCGAACGCGGCCGCAACGTGCAGGAGGCGCTTCAAGTCCGCGTCGGCTTGCAGGTCCGCCTCCTCCATCCAGAGCGCGAGCGCGTCGCACGGCTTGAGGCCTGGCAGCCTGGCGCGCCAATCGTCGAGCGCAGCGAGTAATGGCCGCAGATCCTCGCCGCCGTGCTCTCGCACCCAGGCCTCGTCGGGCGCGGCTTCCTCGCCACCAGGGGCGGCGGACGAGGCCGTCCGCCGCAAGTGAGTGAGCCGTCTCTTGCCGATGCCGAAGCGTTCGATGCCGAGGCATTGCGCGAAACGAAAACGATCGCCAGACGCGACGACGCAGCGGAGAAACGTCAACGCGTCGCGCACGGCCGGGGTCTCGAGAAAGCTGCGCTGCCCCACCACGCGGTACGGCACGCCCTCGCGCAGGAAGCACTCCTCCAACACGTCGGCCTGCCGCGAGGCGCGGAAGAGCACCGCGATGTCGGAGAAGCCCCAGCTTCGGCGCTCCATGCCCTCTCGCACGCGATCCTCCCGCTCGCCGTGCGCTTCGAGCATGGTCGCACCGCCCACGAGCCGCGCGATCTCGCGCACGACCGCAATGCCTTCGGCCTTCTCGCTCACGACCGTGAAGTGCCGCGGGAGCCAGCGGCCTTCGCGAGTCGCTTGGATCTGTGCGCCGGCCTGCTCGCGGTCGCCTGCCATCACGCCGCCCGCCGCCTGGAGGATCGTGGGAGTGGAGCGGTAGTTGAGCCGCAGCGCGATACGCCGGCTCGTGGGGAAGTCCTCCGCAAGCTGGGCGAAGAAGCGATGGTCTGCTCCGCGGAAGCCGTAGATCGCTTGGTCCGGGTCGCCAATCACGAACAGGCCCTGCCCGTGCCCCGCCAGGAGTTTCACGAGCGCGTACTGCACCGCGTTCACGTCCTGGAACTCGTCCACGAGCAGGTGCTCGCACCGGGCGCGCACATCGTCCAACCCCCTGGGCTCGCTCTCCAGCAGCCACAGCGCTTCGAGGAGAAGGTCGTCGTAGTCGAGTGCGGCATAGCTCTTGAGCCGCGCCTGATAGGCCTCGTAGATGGGCCGCAGCTTCGCGTCCACGTCGGGCGAGTCCGGCGCGAGTCCATACGCTTTGGCCAAGGACACGTCCCGCAGAGCGCCCGCCGCGCGGCGCCGCGTCTTGAGGCCGGACAGCGCTTCGGCCATGACCGCCTCCGCGTCGAGCCGGTCGAGCACGTTCACCGGCTCCTGGGACCGGCGCTGGAGCAGATCGAGACAGATGCTGTGGAACGTGCCGACCGTAGCATCGCACGCGCCATCGCCCAACATCTGCTCCAGGCGCTGCCGCAACCCATCCGCGGCCTTGTTCGTGAACGTCACGGCCATGATCTTGCTGGGGTCGACCCCACGCTGCTTCACCAAGTGCGCCGCGCGGCAGGTCAGCGTCTGGGTCTTGCCCGTGCCGGGGCCAGCGACGACGATGACCGGCCCGGCCGCGCACTCGACCGCGGCGCGCTGCTCGCCGTTGAGCTGGTCCATGGGATCAACGAGCGCAGGCGGAACCTGCGCCTTGAGCACGAAGGGCGCTTCGTCTTCCTCGCCGGGCACGGCCGCAGGCGCGCGCTTCTGTGGCTCATCGACCGCGAGCGATTCGCCGAACAGGTTCCCGCCGGCCTCGATCTCCGCGCGCTCGCCCTCCTTGAACATGCGCACGACGCCGTACTGGCCGTCGAAGCCGGGCTCCATGTGCATCTCACCTTCGCGGATGCGGCGAATCCCTTCGGCCACAAGCGGCCCCGCGGTCTCCTCGATCTGCGCCAGATCCGCAGTGCGCAGTACCGCGAACTCCGAGCCCACCGCGCGCACGAGCGCGTGGTAGTGCTTGAGCACCTTCTTCGTGCCCTTGCCGCAATCGAGGCACTCGGCCAGCGCCTCCCGCAGCGGCACGAGGCTCTCGAAGTGCCGCGCTGCGGCCGGCTGGCAGCCCTCGGGCCGGTCGGCCAGCTCCTCGACGCGATGGTACACTCCGATGGTGACCTGCTTGCCGCACTCCGGGCACAGGCCCTTGGCGCGCCGCGTCTCGCTTGGGTGCATGCACACACTGCACTTGCGGTGGCCGTCGTAGTGGTACTTGCCGTGGTCGGGATGGAATTCGAGCGTGCCGAGGAACCGCTTCGGGTCGCGGGCGCGCAGCGCGTCGCGGATCGCATGATAGCCCAACTCGCAATCGAACAGGTTCGCCTCGCGGCCCAGGTTGGGCGGCGAGTGCGCGTCGGAGTTCGAGATCAGCGCGAAGTTGTCGAGCGCGGACAGGCGCCAATTCATGGGCGGATCCGACGACAGCCCCGACTCGACCGCGGAAATCTCCGGCACAAGATCCTCGTAGCACTCCTCCATGTCGTCGAAGCCCGACATCGCGCCGAAGAGCGAGAAGTGCGGCGTCCAGATGTGCGCGGGCACGTACGTGACGTCGGCCGCCCCCTCGAGCAAGATCTCCAGCAACAGCCGCGCGTCGAGCCCCAGGATGGGCCGGCCGTCGGAGCGAATGTTGCCGATTGCGTCGAGCTTCTTGTTCACGGCCTTGGCCGCGTCGAGGCTCGGCATCATGAACAGGCTATGGACCTTGCGCGTGCGATCGTTCTTCTTGTAGATCGAGCTGATCTCGCCGGTCACGATGAACCGCACCGGCCCGCCGGCCAGGTGCTGCACCTCAGGATCGACGAACTCGTCCCGCAGCTTGTAGAGCCCCTCCTCCTCAGCCGGCTCCAGCTTCTCGTCCAGCTCCTCCATCCAGCCCGGATGCGTGCAGTCGCCGGTGCCCACAAGGGTGATGCCTTTCCACCTGGCCCACTTGTGCAAGTTCTCCGGGTTGCAGTCCTTGCTCGTGGCCATGGAGAACCGCGAGTGGATGTGGAAGTCGGCGATGAAGTGCATGGGTGTGGGGCTGGGGTCAGGTCTCAACTTAGGGTGCAGGTCTGAACGTACGTAGTAAACTGGGCGTTCATTCCCGTGGTGCGCCGGCGCAGAATGCACATGCGCCGAAGGCGCATCACAACATAGCCCAGTGCAAGCTCGTTCGGTCGCG
>JAJRTI010000550.1 GCA_024278415.1 Planctomycetota bacterium
AACGCTTTCAGCGTTGGCGGCTTGTTTTCGGCATCCTTCCCAGCGCGGCGCTCGTTCGCCCGCTGACGCGACCGAACGAGCTTGCACTGGGCTATGTTGTGATGCGCCTTCGGCGCATGTGCATTCTGCGCCGGCGCACCAAGGGAATGAACGCCCAGTTTACTACGTACGTTCAGACCTGCACCCGTTTTTTTTGTGTGTAACTTGGTGTCTTTGTGCCTTCGTGGCCTCCGTCTCTTTGCGACTCCGCCATTAAGGGCCACGAGACAAGCGTGGGCCTCCTCACACGAAACAGCGAAGATCCATTAGTGCCTTCGCCATCAGCAACCGCGATGGAAAACAAGAAGTTGCCCGCCCGAAGCGGGCGGCCTTCGCCGTCCGTCGGAACGCGAAGGCGTTCCGCTCCAGGGTTGCGGGCGAAGCCCGCCTTGTCTCCTTAGCGCAAATCTCGCGACAACATGTTGTTGATTCGTCGATGTTCTGTCACCCTCCTACTCTTACGTCTTACTCTTTGTCCTACTCCTCCGCCATGTCATGCGTTTTATGAGTAAGACTAAGAGTAGGAACTGCGGCGCAGCCGCCCTTTTCTCGCCGCGAAGCCTGCGAAAAAGCGTAGTGCCTTATCCGTGAGGAACCGCGACGAAAAACAAGAAGCTGGAGCGGAATGCCTTCGCATTCCGATGCTTACATTGCCGCACGGTGAAGACGGAAGGCGATCCCGAAGCTTCGGGATCCGCTCCCGGGTTGCGGGCGCAGCCCGCTTTGTAATGCGGCCAAGGAGTATCGCCATGAGAGCCACGCTTGCACACGCCACATGGATCGCACTCCTGGCCCCGGTCCCTGCCCGGGCTGCCGCGCAGCCGAGGGCCGCCGAGCCGGTCCGCATCGTCCTGCCCAACTACGGAGCGGACCTGCGCGCGTTCGACGCGCCCGTGAGGGAGCCGGTCGAGTGGATCGAGCACATGGTCAACGCCGGCATGGGCGGAGGCCGCGGAGGGCCTGAGCGCACAGGAGGATGGCTCGACAAGCATTCCGTCCTCATCGACTACATCGACCGCTCAGGCGACTACGTCTCCCACCGGTGGCTGCGAAACCGCGGCATCTGGCACGAGGTCTATGGCAGCAACGAATACCAGGAGACCATCCACTTCGTGGAGAAAGGCGCGCGGAAGCTGTTCTGGGACAACGGCATCGCGCGCGACATGCTCGGCAAGCGGACGTTGAGTTCGCATTACAACACCAGCCACGAGTGGTGGAAGAAACGGGTGGGCTGGGACGCGTTCATCGTGTGCAACAACGCGCCGCGGTGGTCCGCGGTGATCAACTACGACCTGCTCACGAGCCCGCTCTTCGGCGACGCGATGAGCCAAGACAATATCGGCGGCCCCACGAGCCGCATCGGCGCCGGCTCCCACGGCCGCTACTGCGACTACTGCAACCGCAAGTTTTTCCATTACCTCAAGACTACGGGCCGCCTGCCGGAGTTCCGCGCCAATTACAAGCACATCCGCGACTACGTGCAAGCCAACCTCATGGAGCGGTTCCGCAAACTTCCTCCGTTTTACAACAAGGATCGTTTCAGCGGAATCGAGGCTAAGCGCATCCGCCAGATTTGCGACGATCCCATCATGGCCGAGTACGTCAAGTTCCTCTACATCTCACACATGCACAACATGCTGCGCTACTACCGCGACCAGAAGGTCGTGGCCAAGCGCCTGGGCAAGCCGTACGACGTGCACGGCAACATGGGCGGCGGGTTCATGGGCGGCAACCCGTATCAGATCGCGCTCGCGGACTTCGTCGACACGGTCTGGTTCGAGTCCGCGGGCCAGTCGACGTACGACCTATTCATGCACAAGTGGCACAACTCATGGGGCTCGTTCCGGTTCGAGATCGGCCGGGCCATGCTGCGGGGCAAGAAGGCGCTCATGTGCATGAGCAAGTTCCGCAAGATGGAGCCGGACCTCGTCGCACACGAGCTGGCCGAGCCGTGCGCGGGCGGCGGCGTGCTGTTCGTCGCGCAGCACAGATTCGCCAAACGGCCGGACCTATTGAAGCTCGTGCAGAGCTTCTTCGAGCTGCGGCACAATCACCGGGCGATCTTCGGCCAGCATCGCATGCGCCGCCACTGCGACACGGCGATCGTCTACTCCGTGCCCACGATGATGTATCGCAACTACACGACCGCGGTCGCTGCTCCGCCGACGGTGGCCATGATCGGCATGGCCCGCGGGCTTGAAGACAACCACGTGCCGTTCGACGTGGTCATCCTCAATCATCCAGAGATTCACGACGACTTCGCCAGCCTCGACGCACTCAAGCGATACAAGCTGCTCATCCTGCCAGTGCTCGAATGCCTGTCCGACGCGCAGGTCGAAAAGATCGGCGCATACCTCGACGCCGGCGGCACGGTGGGCGTCATTGGCGAAGTGGGCACGCGTGATGAGAACAACCAGCCGCGGCGCGAGTCGGTCGTCGATGCCTGGAAGGCGCGCGGCCGCGTCGTGGCCCTGACCCCGACGCCCGGCTTCCTGCCGCCCCGCGGCGGCGATCCAAAGGCATCGAAACAGGCCACGGACGACGCGGCGCGGCGCGTGAAGGCCGCGCTCGGCGAAGGCATCGTCGCCGGCGACTTGCCCTCGACGCTCTGGGTCAAGACGTGGGCCCACGACTGCGGAGTCGCATCGTTCCACTTTGTCAACTACGACATCGACTTCGAGTCCGCGAAGGCCACGCCCACCCGGCCCGCGCGCGTGGCCGTGCGCATGCCCGACGGCATCCCCGCGGAGGAGGCGCAGTTCCTCGCGCCTGGCGCGGAGCCGGTGCGTCTCGACATCGACGCGGCCAATGGCCGCGTGTCGTTCGAGTTGCCCTCGGTGCGCGTCTATGGCATCGTGCTGATCGGCAAGGCCGGGCTCGACCGCGACGCGAGCGCGCGGGCGCTGGGCGACGCCATGCTCGCGCGGGCGGCTTACTCGTGCGCGGGCGAATGGGGCGCACTCGCGGACGAAGCGAAACGCGTGGCCGCGCTCAAGGCGCGGCCTAAAGCCTACGCAGCCGCGGCGGAAGCCCTGCTGCGCAAGACGGCCCAGGCCCAAGAGGCCGGCTACGTGTCGCGTGTCTCGCGCATGGCGGACGCGACCGACGCGATGCTTGCGCTCGACTTCGGAGGCGCGAAGCCCGCGGCTCCCTGGCAGATCGTCGCTCCCGACACGAGCTACACGCCCGACCGCGGCTTCGGTTGGGTCGAGAGCGCGGACGCGTCCAAGCCGACACCGGAGGAGATCTACTACGCGCAGGCGTCCCGATACCATGGTGATATCCCCTACTCGATTCAGCGAAGCTCGCGGCTCATGTTCTGGCCGTACAAGCAGTGGCCGGCCGCGGCCGTGCAGTACGCGCTTTGCTCGGGCGCGCCGCGGCGCTTTCGCATCGACCTCGAGCCGGGACACTACGCGGTGAACGTCGTGAGGTACATGCCATCGTGGACGCAGCGCAACTTCTTCGTGTCGGGCATGGTCGCGGCGAACGGCGCGGCGGTCTTGCCGGACGCGGCGATGTTCAAAGGCGGGCTTGCCGACGGAGCCTTCATCGTCGCCGTAGCCGACGGCAAGCTCAACCTCACGTTCGGCGGCCCCACCGGCTGGGCTGTGTCCGCGGTCATCGTCCGCCGCGCGGAAAAGCCCCTGGCCGATCCGCTCGCGGCCGGCGCGATCCGAGAGTGGAAGGTCAGCCCGCGCTACCCCAACGCGGACTGGTATCCCATCTACCAAACGACCGCTCCCCCCGAGCGCAACCTCGCCTCGCCCAACACCCAAGGCTGGCAGGTTCTGCGCGCGCCCGAGACCGGCATGGGTCTGATCGACCTGGGCAGCAACACGGAGACGAACACCGGCGACGTGGTCTACGCGGTCGCGACGATCCGCTCGGCTGCGGCCGGGCTGGCCACGCTTCACCTCGGCGCGTCCAGCCAAGCCATGGCCTGGCTCAATGGCCGCCGCGTCGCGTACCTGCCCAACGTGAAAGGCGTGCAGTGCGACGAGTTCGTCGGCCGCGTGCAACTGAAGCCTGGGCGCAACGTGCTGCTCCTCAAGCTCTGCCGCTTTTGGGAGCGGAGGTGGATGTTCTACGCGAGCGTCACGAAATGAGCGAACCCTCTGTTTCTCGTTCGGGGTCTTTGACCCCGAATCCACCCGTGTGGCCCCGCCCTGGGGGCGCGGCCGCGCGGCAGTCGAAAATGCATCTTGGCCTAAACGCATGGAGACCCCCCATGACCAAGCTTCTCCCCTTCGCCATTGTATTCGCGGCCGCGTCGAGCGTGTTCGCCGGCGCGGCGTTATTCCAGGACGATTTCAGCGCGTATCGCATCGGCTCCGACGCGTCGCCGTTGTGGTCCATCGAGTCGGGTAAGTGGCGCGTGACGCCCAACGGCTTCGAAGGGGCCGATTGCGAGGCCGGCGGCTTCATCGCGGCCGGCGCGGCCGCGGGGCGCAAAGAGTGGAAGGACTACACGCTCTCCCTGCGCGTCAAGATCGTGTCCCGCGGGGGCGACTGGCGCGACGGGCCGTGGATCGGCGTGCGCTGCCGCGGCGCGGCCGCGGGGTACACCGTCGGCTTCTACAACCGGCTCACCGCGCTCCACAAACTGTCCGCGGGCAGGCAGACGGGCGACAAGACCGCGCTCGCGGAGTCGCCGACCACGATCAAGGACAAGAAGTGGCACACGGTCCGCATCACCGCGAAGGGCCGGCGCATCACGGTCGCGCTCGACGGCAAGACCATCCTCGACGCGGTAGACAACGACCACAACCACTCGCCCGCGGTCGCCGCGGGGCGCATCGTGTTGGCCGCGCGCAAGTACGCCAAGTCCAAACAGAGCACGCGCGTGCTGTTCGACGACGTGCGGGTCGAGGCGATCGGCGACGCGCCGGCGTCGCTGAAGTGGACGCGCGAAGCCGCGATGGCGGAAGCGCCAAAGCAGACGAGCATGCTGAAGTTCATGCGATCCCGGCGCGGCCGGCGCTACTCGCGCGTACCGCGGCAGGTGCTGGCGTTCTACTACACGTGGTATGGCCGGCCGGAGCGCCACGGCCGGTGGGTGCACTGGAAGGACGTGAAGCCGGAGGAGCACGACATCGCGACCTCGACGCACTACCCGGCAAAGGGCGCGTACGACTCGCACGACCCGGCGATCATCGACTGGCAAATCGACCTCGCCAAACAAGCCGGCCTCACGGGCTTCATCGCCACGTGGTGGGGCCAGGGCACGCTCGACGACCGCGCGTTCAAGCTCTTGCTCGACCGCGCCGCGGCCAAAGGGTTCAAGGCCACGGTCTACTGGGAGGCCGCGCCGGGCAAGGGCCAGGAGCAGATCGACCGAGCGATCAACGACTTGCTCTACCTGCTGCGCACCTACGGCTCGCACCCGGCATTCCTCAAATACGACGGCAAGCCGGTCCTCTTCGTGTACGGCCGCGTCATGGGCAAAGTGCCGCTCGGATCCTGGCCGGCGATCATCAATGGAACGCGTGCGGAATCGCCCACCGACTTTCTGCTCATCGCCGATGGCTACAAGGAGAGCTTCGCCCGGCTCTTCGACGGCGTGCACACGTACAACGTTTGCGGTTGGGTCAAAGGCAAGTCGCCCGCAGAGCTGCGGCCGTTCGCCGCGAAGCAGTTCGAGAAGGCCGTCGCACTCGCGCGCAAGCACGGCCGGCTGAGTTGCATCACCGTCATCCCAGGATACAACGACACCAAAATCCGCACGCCCGGCCTCGACACGAAGCGCCACGACGGGCAGACGTACCGCATCCTGTGGGAGGAGGCCATGAAGGCCGACCCGGACTGGGTGCTCATCACGTCGTGGAACGAATGGCACGAGGGCTCGGAGATCGAGCCGAGTTGGGAGGACGGCGACAAGTACATCAAGCTCACCAAAGAGTACGCGCCCAAGTTCATGGCCCAGCCGCCGAGCCCCGGCCAGCCGGCCGAGCCCGCGGACGGCCTCGACGCGGCGCGTGCAAGAAAGTTGCGCAACCTGTACCGCGGCAAGACCATCGGCATCCTGCCCGACTACGCGGGCAACGTCCCGTTCTGGCTCGCGGACGCCGGCCTGCCGTTGCGCGAGCTGACGTGGCAAGATGTGCTCGATGCGAACGTGCTGAACGCCAAGCGCATCCCGGTGCTGCTCTACGCGAGCAGCGAGAAGTACGTGCAAAGCCTCAAGGCGACGAACGACGTGGACCGCGCGCTTCTGCGCTACCTGCGCGGAGGCGGCCTGCTCGTGGCCATGTCGTTCCGGCCTTACCCGTTCTACTACAACGAGAACGGCGAGTCGGTCGTCGCGGCCGGCCGCTTCGGCTTGCCCCTGGCCGGCAGCGGAGCGCAGCGCCGGAACGACATCCCGGAGGGTGCGAACGTGCGCGGCTGGGAAAAGCCGCCGGCCGGCGCCAGGCTCTCGTTCTCCATCGACACGAGCGCACTGCCCGGCCTGCCGAAGACGGCCGCGTTCCCCGCGGCTGGAGACCAACGTTGGCGCCCGGCCACGCCGGCGCTCGTGGCGAAGGACGACGTGTATGTCCCCCTTGCCCGGCTTGTGGATGCGAGCGGCAAGTGGTACGGCGACGGCATCGCGTACGTGGAGCACAAGCGCACCCCGCCCAAGGGCGGCAAGGCCCTCTACGTGTGGATGCGCATGCCGGACGCGCTCGGCAAGAACGCCGCGTACGACGCGTTGTTCAAGTTCGCGGCGGCGAAGGTAACTGGTCATGGACGTCCACGTCCGTGACCTCCCGGTGCGGGCCTCCAGGTCCGCAGCAAGTCCGAGGCGGCAAGCAGACGGGACATCCGCCGTAACGAGGTGCCCTGCGCGCCGATGCATTGGTCTTGGCGCCCCTGTAGTGCGCGCGGAAACGGCCGGCAAATGGCGTTGGTGCGAGCATCTACCTGCCCCAACGGGGCGTCACATACCAGCCTGGGGCAAAGCCCTGCCCTTTACCCACATCTCCAAACTCTTGCAAGGTCGCTCTCGTGCGGCCTCCCAGACCCCAAGAGGGTCCCGTATGATAGCCCAGGGTTGCGGCCGCAGGCCGCTACCCTGGGAACAAGGCGCCCAAACCCACCAT
>JAJRTI010000029.1 GCA_024278415.1 Planctomycetota bacterium
CACGATTCGGGTGGGTGTGGGAAGAGCGAGTTTTGCAAAAACTGCCAGGTGCGCCACTCCGCGGAGCTGGCGTTGGAGGGCCGGCGCATCTTCCGGCATCGGGCGGAGATGCGCCTGGCCGTGGGGGGCCAGGCGCACGAGTCGTCGCTGCTCGTGAGCGCGGCGCCGGTGGAGTACAACGGCCAGAAGCTGGCGATCGTGGTGCTCGAGGACATCACCGAACTCACGCGCCTCCGCCGGCGGTTGCACACGGAGCAGGGCTTCGCCGGGATCATCGGCCGCGACCCCAAGATGCTCGAACTGTTCGACACCATTCGCGAGCTTGCGGAAGTCAACGTGCCGGTGCTGATCCAAGGCGAAAGCGGCACCGGCAAGGAACTCGCCGCCGCCGCGATCCATAGCCATGGCCCGCGGTCGGGGAAGCCGTTCGTGGCGGTGAACTGCGGAGCCCTGCCGGACGAACTGTTCGAGTCCGAGTTGTTCGGCCACGTGAAGGGAGCGTTCACAGGCGCATCGCGCGACCGCCGCGGCCGGTTTGAACTGGCGCACGAAGGCACCATCTTCCTCGACGAGATTGCGGACTTGAGTCCGCCCATGCAGGTGAAGCTGCTGCGTGTCCTCCAGGAGGGCACGTTCGAGCCTGTGGGCAGCGAGAAGACGGTGCGGGTGGACGTGCGCATCGTGAGCGCGACGAACAAGAGCCTGGATCAAGAGGTCGCGGCCGGGACCTTCAGGGAAGACCTGTTCTATCGGCTGAGCATCGTGCCCATCACCATGCCGCCACTGCGCGAGCGGCCCAACGACATTCCGCTCTTGGCGAAGCACTTCGTGGAACAAACCGCGCAGGAGTGGCAGCGCGAGGAGCCCAAGCTGTCTGCCGACGCGCTCGCCGCGCTCATGGAGTATGGCTGGCCCGGGAACGTGCGTGAGCTTCAGAGCGCGCTGTCGTATGCCATGGTCAAGTGTAAAGCCAAGGTAATCGAGCGCAAGCACCTCCCCGTCATGGCGGCAAGACCCAAGGCGGGCGAGCCCACACGGGTCAGACGCAGGCGCAAGCTGGACGCGGAGAAGGTCAACGACGCGCTCCAGCGAGTCGGGGGCAACAAATCAAAAGCAGCCGGACTGCTTGGCGTGTCGCGGGCCACGCTTTACCGCTTCATCGACGAACTTGATGGCGCGGGTTCGAACTCCTGAGCGGATCACGTAGAAGTGTCGCAGTGTCTTATTAGCGCAATGAGACACAAGGCCTCAGACGAGGCGGCGGGAATGGCATGGCGCTATGTGGAATAGCATACAAGGCTTGCGACTCGTATTCTCGGCAGACACAGGCACGTCTAATCATACAAGGGCTGAAGTTGTATCATTTGCGCGGCCTAAGTGAGACACTCTGTCTTTCTGTGAATCTGAGAGTGGCATACCTCAACACGCTGAAATAGAAGAGTTTGTGGCAACTGCTCACTGTGTATCGATGTTGGCATGAGACATGCTTATTCGGTAGCAACATTCATCGGAAAACGGAGAAACATCATGCCCGTTCGCAACATTGTGATCATTGACGAAGAGAAATGCACCGGCTGTGGCGAGTGCATTACGTCCTGCGCGGAAGGCGCCCTGGAGATCGTCGATGGCAAGGCCAAGCTGGTAAGCGACGTGTACTGCGACGGGCTTGGCGCGTGTCTGGGCGTGTGCCCAGAGGACGCGATCACAGTCGAGCCCCGCGAGGCTGCGGCCTTCGACGAGGAAGCCGTGGTGGCGCACCAGGCGAGCCGCAAGGCCCCCGCGCCGCAACCGGGCTTTGTGTGTCCGGGTTCCGCGGCGAGGACGCTGGCGCCGGCCGGCAGCGCGGCCGAGGGCGCGGGTTCAGAGCTTGCGCAGTGGCCCGTTCAACTGCGGCTTGTGCCCACCAACGCGCCCTACTTCCAAAACGCGGACCTGCTCCTGGTAGCCGACTGCGTGCCGTTGGCCATGGGCGACTTCCAGGCGCGGCTGCTCAAGGGCCACGCGGTCGCGGTGTGCTGTCCCAAGCTCGACGATCCACAGGAGGCGACGGAGAAGCTCGCGGCGATCTTCAAGGACTCCTCGTTGCGCAGCGTCACCGTGGCTCACATGGAAGTGCCGTGCTGCTTCGGCCTCCAATACATCGTCCAACAGGCGCTCGACGCCAGCGGCGAGGACATCCCGGTGAGCGATGTTACGATTGGCATCAACGGAACCGTGCAAGAATAGGAGCCAGCCATCATGTCAGAATGCAAGCACCAATGTAACTGCGCCGGCGAGGCCGGGCAGTTCCCCGTGGCCGACGCGGTGGACCTGGCGTGCGCCGTCCAGTACGCGCCGGGCTCCATTGTCAGCCGGTCGATTGCCGACAACAGCGCCGGCAGCGTCACGTTGTTCGCGTTCGACGCTGGGCAGAAGCTGTCCGAGCACTCGGCGCCTTACGACGCGCTCGTGCACGTGATCGAGGGCCAAGCGCGGCTCACCATCGGTGGGAAGCCAGTCCTGGCCGAGCAGGGGCAATTGGTCGTCATGCCAGCCAACGTGCCCCACGCGGTGGACGCGGTCTCCCAGTTCAAGATGCTTCTCACCATGTTGCGCGCGGAGTGAGCCTGTGTTAGCATGAGGCCTGCCTTGCCGGAGTTGCGAGGCAGGGATTCAGCTACAGGCCCGAACAGCGGAGAGTGACTATGCCCGAAGCTTCTGGTGTGACCCCCGGCGACTGGGACTTGGACCAGTGGGAGAAGGCGCTCACCATTCACGTGGGCACGACCTATGTGTGCCGGCGCTGCGAGAACCTAGTCATGGTCACCAAGGGCGGCATAGGCGTGATGGAACTCGTGTGCTGCGGCAAGCCGATGGAGAAGGTCGCCGCGCCCGATAAGCCCAAGGGGGAGGAGCAGTCATGATTGGCTCTCGCCCGCGTGGACAAGTGTATCGTTGCGAGGTGTGCGGCGCCGAGGTCGCGCTGCTGGCCGTGCTGGCAGGTGTGTTTCGGCCGCGCTGCTGCAACACGGACATGGCGCCCGTAGATCGCAGGCTGGTGTTCTACGCATGCCCAATCTGTGGCTCCGAAGTGGCCGTCGTCCAAGAGAGCAACGGCCTCTTCAGGCCGCGTTGCTGCAATACAGACATGCTGCGCCAAGCCGCGTAGCCGGTTGGCCGCCATGCTCGCGTCGCACGTGCCCTGCGGAGACATTGTCTCCATTGGCCGTGCACGGCCCGGCGTGTCGGCCGCCTGATCCTGGCCCCAAGCCCGTGCCACTCGCCAAGACCAAGCCGAAAAACCAGCGCGACATCGAAGTGCTCGAACGCTTCGTCCAGGTCTACTGCCGCGCCCACCATGCTCCGAGCGGCGACGATGGCCTGTGCGACGAGTGCCGCGAGTTGGTCGGCTACGGCAAGCGACGCCTGGAGCGCTGCCCGCACGACCCCAAGCCCAAGTGCAAGCATTGCACGACCCACTGTTACGCACCGAAATACCGCGAGCGTGTGAAGCAGATCATGCGCTACAGCGGCATGCACTTTGTCAAGCGTGGGCGCGTGGACTGGCTGATCAAGTATTTTATGTGAAGAACAGAGACAGACGAGACGAACCATGACCACCGCCATAAGCCCCGCCACCACCGTCCGAGAGATCGTCGGCCAATACCCCCGAACACGGCCGGTGTTCGAACAAGCCGGCATCGACTACTGCTGCGGCGGAGGTTGCTCGCTGGAGCATGCCGCGTCCGAGCAGGGCCTTGCCCTGGACGGCCTGCTGGCCGATCTGACGACGGCTATCGAGTCGCTGCACGACGAGACGAAGCTCGGCAAGGACTGGGCCGCGGCCACCGAGACTGAGCTGCTGGACCACATCCTGGACACGCACCACACGTTTATGAAGGCTCAACTTCCCCGCCTGGCGGGCTTGTTCGACAAGGTGCAAAGTGCGCACGGAGCAAAGCATGGCGACGTGCTTGCATCGGTGCGGAGTGTGTTCGACGGCTTCAAGGCTGAGATCGACGAGCATCTTATGAAGGAAGAGCAGATCCTGTTCCCCTTCATTCGAGAACTGGCCGCATATGAGCCGGGGCGGGGCGACAAGCCGGTATCCCACTGCGGCACAGTGCAGAACCCAATTCGCCAGATGTACGCCGAGCACGACAACGCCGCACAGGCGTTGGAGAAGATGCAAGAGCTGACCGCCGACTACACGCTGCCAGCAGACGCGTGCCCCACCTTCGCCGCCCTGTATGATGGACTCCAAGCCATCGAAGCAGACCTGCATGAGCACATTCACCTAGAGAATAACATTCTCTTTCCCAGAGCCATTGCACTCGAAGAAGCGATTTGAAGCATTCTGGGATGCGGCGTGAGGATCGGCGGAAGGAGCAGCCAACCACGATTACACAACTCAAGATCGGAGAAGCCACCAAACGTGAAGCGTGAAATGCGATACACCACGCCTCGCCCCCAGAAACGAGGAGGCTCTACTCCTCACCATGGGCCACGGATGGCGGATCGCGATCCAAGTCAATCTACCACCTACCCTGTTACTGTTGTCTGACACCATTCCATCGGAGGACATTGCTATGAGTATGTTTTGTTATCAATGCGAGCAAACCGCCAAGGGCACCGGCTGCACCGTATCGGGCGTGTGCGGCAAGGACCCCCAGACCGCGGCGTTGCAGGATCTCTTGCTGCACGGCGCAAAGGCGCTCGGTTGGTTCGCGCATCGGGCGCGGCAACTGGGAGCCAAGGATCACGACGTCGACGTCTTCGCCCTGGAGGCGCTGTTCTCCACGGTGACGAACGTCAACTTTGATCCCAAACGCCTTCAGGGGCTCATCTACAAGGCCGCCGAAATGGTCGGCAAGGCCAAAGAGATGTACGAAGCCGCGTGCCAGAAGGCTGGCAAGACGCCTGAGGAATACGCCTGCCCCGTGGGCGGGAAGCCGGCCGAGGACTTGGACGGGCTCGTCGCCCAAGGCCAGGCGCTCAGCATCACCAAGCGCAAGGAGAGGCTGGGCGACGACATCACCGGCCTCCAGGAACTCCTCACGTATGGCCTCAAGGGCCTCGCCGCGTACGCCGACCACGCGCGGATCCTCGGCCAGGAAGACGACGCGGTATACGCGTCCGTGCATGAAGCGCTTGCCCTCCTGCTCAAAGAGTCCCCCACCGCGGACGAACTCACGGCCGCGGCACTCAAGTGCGGCGAAGTCAACCTCAAAACAATGGAGCTGCTCGACGCGGCGAACACCACCACATACGGCCACCCCGAGCCGACCGAAGTGCGGGTGACGCCCATCAAGGGCAAGGCCATCGTGATCACCGGCCACGATCTGAGAGACTTGGAACTGCTGCTCAAGCAGACCGAGGGCAAGGGCATCAACGTGTACACCCACGGCGAAATGCTGCCTTGCCTCGCTTACCCGGAACTGAAGAAGTACAGCCACCTCGTGGGCAACTATGGCAGCGCGTGGCAGAACCAGCGCCAGGAGTTCAAGGAGTTCCCCGGCGCCATTCTCTTCACCACCAACTGCATCCAGAAGCCGGATGAGAGCTACAAGGCGCGTACGTTCACCACGGGCCTCGTCGCATGGCCCGACGTGCAGCACATCGGCGACGACAAGGACTTCAGCCCCGTTATCGAGGCCGCACTGGCAGCCGACGGATTTGCGGAGGACGAGCCGGAACAGACCATCACCATCGGTTTTGCTCGCAACACCGTCATGAGCGTGGCCGGGCAGGTGATCGACGCGGTCAAGGCCGGCGCGATAAAGCACTTCTTCCTCATCGGCGGTTGCGACGGCGCCAAGCCCGGGCGCAACTACTACACCGAGTTCGCCCAGAAGGTCCCGCAGGACTGCGTCATCCTCACGCTCGCCTGCGGCAAGTATCGCTTCAACAAGCTCGATTTTGGCGACATCGGCGGTATCCCGCGGCTGCTTGATATCGGGCAGTGCAATGATGCATACTCAGCGGTCCAGATCGCGGTGGCGCTTGCCGAAGCCTTCGAGACCGACGTGAACGGCCTCCCGCTGTCATTCATCATCTCCTGGTACGAACAGAAGGCGGTCGTGATCCTGTTGAGCTTGCTGCACCTCGGCATCAAAAACATCCGGCTCGGCCCCAGCTTGCCGGCGTTCATCACCCCCAACGTGCTCCAGGTGCTCGTCGACAACTTCGCGATCAAGCCGATCTCGACGCCCGACGAAGACTTGGCCGCGATCCTTGGCGCGTAGGCCTGTCAGCGCACTGATGTGTGGGCGTGGCCCGTGACGCATGTCCGGGTTCACGCCCACGCACGATGCCTCCGCCAACTTCACCAAACGCCGGGGCGAAAGGCCTTCACCTTCCGCCTGGGAATACGGAATGCCTTCGCCTTCTGGGCCGTTGCCAAACGACGGTTCGGAAGGCGGAGGCATTCCGCTCCACTCCACCTCGTTGGATTGAGGCGAAGCTTCGCTTGAGACAGCCGCCCGTCTTTGGCGCTATCAGACAAACAGGGATGCCCGGCGGACCAAACTGCTTCCTGGGAGACTCGAACATGAGAACGTGCGGCGTCCGATGGGCGACCCATGCGCTGCTTGTGCTTGGGCTGGCCGCGCCAGTGATCGGGGCTGAGCAAACCGCGAAAGCGGGCTGCCTTGTCTGCCACAAGGGCATCGGGCCGATTCGAGATCCTGAGTCAGGGATGATGATCCTGATCCGCTCGCAGGGCGAGCAGATGGGCGCCCCAGAGGGCTGCGTGGTCTGCCACAAGGGGGATCCGAAAGCGAAGGAAAAGGCCCCCGCACACCGCAGCATGATCAGCGATCCCGGCAGCATCTGGATCGCCAACAAAACGTGTGGCCCGTGCCATCCGGCCCAGGTCGCCGCGGTGAAGCGGTCCCTCATGCAGACCGAAGCGGGGAAAATCCAAGGCACGACGTGGGACTTTGGCGCGCTCGAAGGCCGCCGCGTGCGATGGGGCAACTATGCCATCCAGAATGTCCCGACGCCCGCGGACCGCATCGGGTCGCCAGCCTACCAGGACTATATGGCGCGGCTGCGAAAGACCTTCCCCGACGTGTTCCCCTCGAAGCTGGAGGCCCTGCCCCTGCCCAGCATCGAGGACATCGTCAAGAACCCGAGCCACTCCGCGTTCACCTACCTCCGCCACGATTGCCAACGCTGCCACGTGGGAGTGAAGGGAGCGAAGCGCCGCGGCGACTATCGGGGCATGGGCTGCTCGGCCTGCCACATCCCGTACGGGGCCGACGGATATTACGAGGGAGGCGACCCGACCATCCCGAAGAACGAAACGGGACACCTGCTCACGCACCAAATCCAAGCCACGCGCGAGGCGAAGGTCGCCCACGCCGGTCGAGTCTACAGCGGCGTTCCCGACTACACGTGCAGCACCTGCCACAACCGAGGCAAACGCGTCGGCGTGAGCTTTCAGGGGCTCATGGAATCGGCCTTTCCCTCCCCGCTTACAGCCAAAGCCGAGCCGCAGCCGTCCCTCCACGGCAAGAAGTACCTCTACATTCGTGAAGACGTCCACCACCGCGTCAAGAGCCGCAAAGGCAATCCCGAAGGACGCCTCTTGTGCCAAGATTGCCACACCACCATAGACGTGCATGGAGACGGGTCGATCTTTGGCACGACCCTCGCCCAAGTGGAAGTCGAATGCGCCGACTGCCATGGCACGCCAGAACGCTATCCATGGGAGCTGCCGCTGGGCTACGGAGAGGAATTCGGCCGCGACCTGAGCAAGACGCCGGCTCGCGGAGTGGGCAAAGAGTTGCTGCCCTCGCAGCGGCAGGGAACCGTCTATTCTCCGCGCGACGGATACCTGCTCACCGCGCGCGGCAACCCGTTTGGCAACGTGGTGCGCGAAGGCGACGACGTCGTGGTGCACTCCGCGTCGGGGTTGGATTTCAAGCCCCCTCTGCTGAAGACGCTGAACCAGAATCGGAAGTGGCGCGCGGCGAAGGCCGGCCTGGCCATGGGCCGCATCAAGGCGCATCTTAAAAGCCAGGAATGCTACACCTGCCACACCGTGTGGGCCCCTCAATGCTACGGCTGCCACGTGCGAGCCGACTACAGCGCCGGCAAGCGCAGCCTCGATTGGCTGTCCGCGGGCGCGAAACACCTCCCCGACGGCTCGACCGGGGAGAGCCGCAGAGGCGAGGCCGCGCCCACGTCGCCAGGCCACGTCTCCGAGAGCCGTTCCTACATGCGGTGGGAATACCCCGCGTTGGGAATCAACGGCGAGGGGCGCGTTACCCCCGTGATCCCAGGCTGCCAGGTCGTGTCCACTGTGATCGGGCCCGACGGGAAGATCTTGGTGCGGAACAAAATCTGGCGCGCAACGCCCAACGACGAAGGCGCCGGCCCCGAGGGCCAGCGGGGCCTCGACATGGCCCCCGCCGCGCCCCACACGGTCGCCCGACAAGCCCGTTCGTGCGAATCTTGCCACACGTCGCCCAAAGCCCTCGGCTACGGCATCGCAGGCGGCCGGTTTCTGGCAAGCTCGAACAAAGACCTCGTCGTCGACCTGGCGGGGAGCGACGGCGTACCGATCGCCAAGAATCACACCGTGCAGATTCCCGCCATCCCCGACCTGCCCATGGACTTGAGCCAGTTCGTCACGCGCGCCGGCAAGCAGCTTCAGACAGTGGGCTCGCATTGGCCCCTTTCCGGACCGTTGAGCCAGGAACAGCGCGAGCACATGGAGCGCGTCGGCGTCTGCATCGCCTGCCACAACGAGGTCAGCCCCGGCGCGGCCTGGATTCGATTCGTCATGAGCGTCGGCAAGTACATTCGGCCCGTGCACACGAATGCACAGCACCGCAGCCATTTGGCCCGCCTCGTGCACGAGGCGGCGGGGTTCATGATCCTCTCCGGCTGTGTGGGCGGGCTGGTGGGTATCGGGACGCTAGTGTTGGTGGCCATGTGGATTCGCAAACGCAAACGCAAGCGGAAACAGGCCCCGTCGCCAGGCGCCGGCCCCAAATCTGGGCTCTGAACAGAGACCCCCCCGCGCCACTCTCGCCACTGAGATGAGAGCGTCCGCGCGGTTGAAACACCTACAAAGCGCGCACGACTGCGCCATTAGCTGGACGGACTTTCACATGGCAAACCTCGACGATTTCAAGGCCAGGGCCGCGGAGCGCCGGCTCGATGGTGTTTACAAACAGCGCGGCGACAATGACTACGTCATGTTGCGCGTGCGCGTGCCAGGCTGCCGCCTGAGCGCCGACCAGTTGATGGCCATCGCAGAGCTGTCCGGCGAGTTCGGGGACGGCGTATTGCACTTGACCACGCGCGGCGACGTGGAGCTGCACGGTGTTCGTCTAAGCCAACTCGACGACGTCATCGAGCGCCTGGGCGATGCTGGCCTCACCACCCGCGGCGCTTGTGGCGACTGCGTACGCAACGTCATCGCGTGTCCGGGGGCAGGCATCTGCCCGTATGAGGTCATCGACGCGGCAACGTTGGCGCAGGCGCTGTCGAAGGAGTTCGCCGAGTGCGGCGAGTATGAGGATTTGCCGCGCAAGTTCAAGATCGCGATATCCGGATGCCGCCGCGGCTGCGGCCTGAACCACATCCAGGACGTGGGCATTGTGCCCGCAGAGGGCCAGGCGCCGGGGGCTGACGACGCCCGCCTCGATGTGTTCTTGGCGGGCGGGCTCGGCCGGCATCCGCGGCTGGGGCGTCGATGCCTCAGCGCGGTGAGCGTGCCCGAACTCGCGGCTTTCGTGCGCGCGGCGTTGCAGTGTTTCAACGAGCGCGGCGACCGCGAGCGCCGCCATCGCGCGCGGCTCAAATTCGTCGCAGAGAACATGGGCGACGAAGCCCTGTTGAAAGATATCCAGAGGAGGATGGCCCGGCCATGGCACTACCAGATCTGAACGCAAGCGTGGCTTTGCCCCAAACTCAAGAGGGGCTGCACCGAATTCGCGTCGCCGCGGAGGCCGGCGACTTGCCGGCCAGCGCGGCCACCATCATGGCTGAACTCGCGCGCCAATTTGGCTGCGCAGAGGTGCGAATCACCCCCCGGCATGAAGTGGAGATCGTTGGCGTGCCGGACGCGGAGGTCGAGACTGTCGCCCAGCGGATCAAGTCGCTCGGCCTGCGGTGCGAGTCGCTCGAAGCCAGGCCCAATGTCGTGGCCTGCCCCGGTGCGGACCACTGCACCTCCGCGTTCGTGCGCACGAAATCCGTGTGCCGCGCGTTGGAGGCGTTTCTGATCGAGGCCACTGACTCGGGCCCCCTCCCGCCAGGGCTACGCGTGGCACTGTCGGGCTGCCCCAACGAATGTTCGCACGCGTCTATCAACGACGTGGGGTTCGTTGGCTCCATCGGTGTGTACGGTGGCAAGAAGCTCAACGGCTTCGAACTGCTCGTGGGCGGCTCGGCCGACGGCGAGGGCCGGCTGGGGGAGCGCATCGCCTTCGTGACGGCCGACGACGTCGTGCCGACGCTTCGCGACTTGATCGAGGTCTACCGCGAAGGGGCTGCGGAAGGGCAAACGTACGCGCGGTTCTACGAAGAGATGGGGCAGGAGGAGTTCACCAGGCGCTTGCACGAGAAGCTCAGCCAGCGCATGTGGTTCTTCGAGATCTGACGCGCCCGCGCAGGGGCAAGACAAACCGGGAGGGCGGGTGTGCGCGGCGGCACGCTTGAAGCGCGCTCCCCCTTCGTGTTATCTAATGCGCTCTGAGAGTTCCTACCCCACTCACCCTATCTCTTGGAGCGCCACCATGCCCAATAGCGTACTTGCCGCCCAACTCTACACTGTTCGCGAGTTCTGCAAAACCCCGGCCGACATCGCGCAGACCATGAAAAAAGTGCGCGAGATCGGCTACGAAGCCGTCCAGTGCTCCGGCATGGGCCCCATCGAGCCCGCGGAACTCAAGAAGATCGTCGATGGCGAAGGCATCTTCATCTGCGCCACGCACACGCCGTGGGATCGCATCGCGAGCGAGACGGAAAAGGTCATCGAAGAGCACAAGACCCTCGGGTGCCCGTACTGCGCGATCGGGGGGCTGCCGGCCGAGAACCGCAAGAGCGGCGAAGGCTATGCCGCGTTCGCAAAGGAGTCCACGCCGGTCCTGCGCAAGATGGCGGACCAAGGCATTGGGTTCGGCTACCACAACCACAGCCACGAACTGGAGAGGTTCGGCGACCGCACCGGCCTCGCCATTCTCTATGAGGACAGCGACCCCGAATTGTTCCTCGGCGAGATCGACACGTACTGGATTCAGCACGGCGGCGGCGACGTGTGCTGGTGGATTCGCAAGCTCGCGGGCCGGCTCCCCCTCCTGCACTTGAAGGACATGCGCATGAAGGGCCGCGAGCAACTCTTCGCGGAGATCGGCGAGGGCAACCTCAACTGGGACGGCATCTTCGAAGCGGCCAAAGAGGCCGGAGTTGAGTGGTATATCGTCGAGCAAGACCAGACCTACGACCGCGACCCGTTCGACAGCCTCAAGATCAGCTTTGACAACTTGAAGGCGATGGGGCTGGATTAGTCTGTGGCCGTGCGCTTGTAGCGCTTGTAATAGTTTGTAGTAGGCCCGTAAGGGCCTTCTGCTTGCTCGCACCCCACGCAGAGGCGCCCTCACGGTCGCCACTACAAACGCGTGCACGCGCATCCCAACGCTTGTAGTAGGCCCGTAAGGGCCTTCTGCTTGCTCGCACCCCGCGCAGAGGCGCCCTCACGGTCGCCACTACAAACGCGTGCATGCGCGATCCCAACGCTTGTAGTAGGCCCGTAAGGGCCTTCCCCCGGGTTGCGGGCGAATAACAGGGTGACAGGACACGCCCCAAACACGCTCAAGCAAG
>JAJRTI010000551.1 GCA_024278415.1 Planctomycetota bacterium
ACCGCAATGGCGCCGCTCACGAACGCCATGGGCAAGCTCGTGCTGCCCGTTGCCCCTGCCTTGAACGCGAGCGATACGCTAACCGTGAGCGCGACACCTGGAACAAGCCAAACCAGCACGCCCAACGTGCGGCGCTCCATCATGTGCCACGGCACGAGGATGGACGGCAAGATCAGCCCAATGAAAAACGCCAGCGTCACGGCCGGGTGCTGTACAAGCAAGTAGTCCATCAGGAACGACAGCCCCAGGATGGCCGTCAAAGCGCCGACGCCAAGCTGCACCAGGAACCACAAGTCAATGCGCTTGATCTCTTGAGCCAGATCCGCCCGGGCTTGCTCGTTGAAGCCGCGAGCGACGACACTTAGCACGACCTTGACCGTCCCGAAATCCAGCCGGCGAAGCGCAAGGATCAACCTGTCGAAGATGCCCAGGATGAGAGCGAACGTGCCGCCGCTCACGCCGGGAATAATGTTGGCGACGCCGATGAGCAGGCCCTTCAGAATAGTCGCAACGGCACCGTCCTTCTTGCTAACGTCGGATTCGGACAAGGGGGTCGCTCCAGAGGTCAGAGGTCAGAAGTCAGGGGTCAATCGATGGCGACGATTTGCACGCCAGCGGCATCGAGCGCGGCCGCGGCCACACCCACGCCTTCGCGCTCCTCTCCATCAACCGCGACGACGCCCCAGCCGCACGCGGGGCTTCGCTGCTTGAGATACGCGCGCGTGACGCCGAACAACTTGGCGAGCTTGACGCATTCCTCCGCACCGCGCAGGAACGCGGGCGTCACGTCCTGGCCGGCATCGCTCGTGACCTTCGCCTCGCCCAACAACACGGCTCGGCCATCGCCGCCAGCCAGATGCGACTTCGGCCGTGGCGTTGGCAAGCCGCCCATCTGTTCGGGACAGACCGGGAGGCAAACGCAACGATCGAGGAGCGCTAGCGCAGCGCCTCGCTCCTTGGCCTCTGCGTCATAGCGCGACCTCAGTCCCAGTAAACAGGCGCTGACAAGGACGCGCTCCGTGCGTGAGGATTCGTTTGGCATCAGACACGCTCAAGCAAAAAGCGGCCACTCGCCATCAAGCCGAGGGCCGCAATACATGGGCCGTATGATAGGGGCCAGCCTGCCGCGAAGTCAAGCCAGCCACGTCGAATCGCAGCACCCCTACTCCTTCCGAGGGTTACACAGCGGGCGACGCCAACGACCTGGGAGGGGGACCCCGAAGCCTCGGGATCGCCTTCCGTCTTCACCGTACGGCTGTGCCAGCATCGGAATGCTAAGGCATTCCGCTCCAGCTCCTTGTTTTTCGTCTTGGTTGCTGGCCGCGAAGGCGCTAAGCCTTCAGCAGGCGCGCGTCCAACCCCGCGCGCGTTCGAGCCAAAGCGCCGTCAAGCCGGCGCACTCCAGAAGCCCCCCCTACTCCTTCGGGAGGGGCGCAACCGTACCATACACCTTGAACGCGAGGTCGATCTCTGAGGCTGGGGAGATCCCGCCATTGGGGTAGACCGTTTGGACGCCGTTGTTCGTGTTCACATACCAACTGTGATCGCCCGTAAGGCCGTCGCGCAAACGCGTCTTCCCGCCGCCGATGTAGTCGAAGTTGTAAAGCGTCAGGACGTACGTCTTACCCGGCGTCGTCTTCATCGGCTTGTCGAACACAAACGCGTTCCAGCCGCCTATCGTGACGTCTTGCGGTTTGATCGACCGGGAGCGAGCCACCACTTTCGTCCACCACTGGCCGCGGCTAGGCTCTCGGATCGCGACCAGTAGGCCGGCCGTGTGCTGGAGATCCTCGCGGCCGCTTTCTTTGCTGATCCGGACGGCCACCATCTTCACTTGCGGCACCGTCGCGATGAACTACTGCATGACCGCGTAGTCGAAGCGCCGCGCCCCCACTTCCCCCACGAGGCACTGCGGAGGCAGCGACGGGTCCGGCTTGGGGATCGCGGCCGCGCCGCGGGGTAGCTCGCTCGGGCCCACGTAATCGCGGGACCAGTGCGTGGCTTCGATGTGCGTGACGCCGTCGCCAAGAGTGATGTAATAGACGGTGAAGAACGTGCCGTCGCGGAGTTGCACGCTACGGGGGTACCCGAGATCGCCGGTGCCGCCCTTCCCGCTGCCGGGGCCATCGGGGAGCGCGTCGTCCCGTAGGATGATCTCGTTGGCCACGTCCCACGTCTTGCCAAGATCATGCGAGAAGGTCGCGCGCACGCCGTACGGCGGCCGCCGGTAACCGTAGGTGCACAGCACGTCTCCCTCCATTGTCACGAGCAAGTGCGGCGGGTACCCCCCCATGGGCGTCATCACCGGCTTGCTCCACGTCTTGCCGTGGTCGTCGGACGTCACTTGCCACAGGAAACCGCGCTCGTACAGATTGCCCGGCCTGTTGCCAGCGTACACGCGGATCATGCCCAGCACGCGGCCATTGGGCAGTTGCACCAACTCGGCTTCGTTGAACTGATGCTTGCCATCGTAGGCCATGGTCACCAGTTCCCATGATTTGCCTTCGTCGGTGGAGCGCAACACCCACGCGCGCGTCGCCGCGTCGTCGCGCTTCCAAATGCCGTACACCGGTTTGAGGATCGTCCCATCGTCGAGCACTTGGCCGCGGCCGAAGCCTCCCATGCTCGCGAAGGGAGGCAGCTTCACGTACGTTGGTTGCCATTTGTCTTGGCCCGGCGCGCGCTTGAGCATGCGCACTCGGTATGACGCACTGATGTGCTTGGGCCACACCTTCACCGCGACGCCGCGTTTTTCGAGTTCAGCCTTTCTTGACAGCGGCAGCACTTCGTGCGTGCGCGGGGCGATGGACAACAGCGTCCCATCGCTCATGACGAACGCACTGTAGCGCGGGGGCTGCGCCCGATAGCCATCATTCGCCCCCCGCCTCGTCCACGTCTTGCCGCCATCGGGCGAGTAGAACGCCTCGTGCCCGGTCTGTCCGCCCGCGGCCTTGCCGTAGTGCGAACGGGTCGTGTTCCAACCAAACGAGACCCACAACTCGTCCTTCGGCGAACGCGTGAGCCCCGGGAACGCGGCGTACTTGCCGGCTTCCTTGAAGAGCACCATGTCGCGCTTCATCGGGGCAGATACACCGGCCGCGGCAAACGTGGCAAGGGTCAGGAGTTCAAGTCTCATGAGTCGTTCTCCGAAGGCTGAAGTGTGACGACACGAGTTCGCATTCTCTATTCGCCCAGCGATTCTGAAGGTGTTGTCACGCCTTGGGGGCCGAGATAGATCGGGCTCGACCACGCGGCGTTGCCATCCGCTTGGAAGACGCGTACGTAGTACCAGTCGCGAGTGGTTGGCGGCTCTTCGAGTTCGTCGATGAGCGAAAAGACGGATCGGTCGCTTTCTGGGCAGACCCTCTGCAACAGGGCGTTGTTCTTGATAATATCGACGCGGCGAATCAAGTCCGTGCCGCACACGGTCACCTCGATGTCGCGGTACATCAATCGAGCGTCGTCAGCCGGGTATTCCAGCACGGAACCCATGGGCTGGCCGTTCAGTCGGAACAGCAGGACGATGCGTTCGCCGGTGGTGCCGTAGCAATGCCGGTTGTAGAGCGCATCCCAGATGGCCTCACGGGTCAGTTCGGGCGCGAATACCGCTGCGAGGCCGGCCTTCCAGTTCTGGCAGCGATTCGGGTCCGAAAACATCAGCGACCGGCCGGGGTAGCCCACGTGGCTGTCGCCCGCGGCGACAAAGCCAGGCGTATACCCCAAGCTCAGCGCGTGCATCGCGCTCTGGTTCCTGGGGCAACGCTTCGAGTTGAGTGGGTTGTCATGGCGCGACTCGTAGGAGCCCCAGCACGAGTACACCTCGATGACGCGGTCGATCTCCGCGTCGAACACGCTCCAGTCGAGATATTTCATGAACGAGTGGTTGATCGTCATGATTTTGTACGGGCTCTCGCGGCAGAACTTCAGCAGCGCGTGCGCGGGCGTGGGGCAGTCGTCCGTGGGCTGAGGCCGGTCGAAGTGGGGCTCCACCTCCGCCTCCCGGTACACCACGCACCGGTCGCCCTGCACGCCCATGCCGCATTCCCAGCCCTTGAACGCGACGTAGCGCCTGGGCTCGTACGCGTCAATCGCGGCTTGCTGCGTTTCTTCCCATCCTGGGTTGTGCGGCATGGGGCAAGCGACGTTGCAGAGCGCCACAAAGTCGAGAAACGTGCACTCCTTCGCATAGTGGTGCAGTTCTGCGGGTGACAGCGTTGAGTGGCCTCGGCCCTCTTCCGCGTCCCACATGTGGTAGCAGCATTGCGCGTGCAAGTCGCCCCAGTAGAGATGCTCCTGCTTGTCCTCCGTCACAAGTGCAGGATTGCTGGCCGCGTCCCCAACACTCGTCGCCACACACACGCGCACAATGTTCTCTTCGCACGTCTCATCATCAAGAAGATCCTCGTCCGTCGCGTCCATGTTCATGTCGCCCCAGTACTCCGTGGCAGGCGGCGCGAGATTCCGGTCCAACACGCTCACCCGCGGGTCGAATCCTTCGCCCGGCCTGAGCAAAGACGGCACGACGACGATGGGCTTCTCCGGCGGCCCTGGAGCGACGGCCACGCACACCCCGGAGCCCGACACCTCGCGCAGCTCGCCGTTCCCCTCGACATCCACCACACACAAGAACGGCCTCGTCGCCTCCTCGGGGAATGGCTGCACGAGCACGCCGTCCGGGTGCTGATCGGTGTCGCCGTAGGTGATGACGATCTGGTCGCCCGGCGCAAAATCAGCGACTTCCACGTCCGCATTGATCCACCACCGCCACTGCGTTGCACGGCGGGCCCACTCCCAGCCGTCCCGGCCACGGACGAATCGTTGCACGCAGTGCCTCTCCTCGGCCCACATGCGCACCCAGGCCTTCGTCTTCGTGTGCAAGGCAAAGGTCGTGTTGAGCGGCTTCCAGGGGTTGTGCGTGCGCTCCGGGCCCTCGACCAACTCCTCAATGGGATTGGGGCACAGCACCAGCGGCTCTCCCCATCCCTGGTTGGGAGTGGCGATCCGAAGGCGGCCGCCCTTCTTCAGCCCCGCCGGGCCGACCGTGTATGTAAACACGATGGTGGCGTACGCCCCAGCCTCGAATGGCCCGGTGGGCGACATCTCGAACTGTCCAACGTCTGTTGCGTTCACGGCGTATCTCCCAGTACGACTAACATCGTGATCCTCATAATCATAATCGTCTCCTCGTCAGATTGGTGGCGTCGATCAAGATTACGATCAAGATCAAGATTACGATGACGGCGGTTTCCTCAGCCGCGCGCAAACATGCCAAAATCCTTGATGCGCTGCAAGATGAAGGGCAACTGAGACGGCCGGAATAGCTTGAGCAAATTCCACATGGGCCGCGGCCGAAAAAAGAACGACCGGAAGGCCCGCGCCGGCGCGCGCCGGAGCGTGTCTTCGTCGATGCTGTCCGGCGCCCATTTCACTTGTTGGTAGCTGCGGGCGCTCCAGTCGATCTCAACTTGGCCGCGCAATTGGTCCCACAGCTTCGACCCAGGCAACAAGTCGAGCAAAAGGAACTGAGCCCTGTCGAGGGCAATGCGCTTCGCAAAACGGATGGTCTCGTCAATGGTCTCCCGCGTCTCGCCGGGAAGGCCGAAGATGAAAAAGCCTTGCGTGATCATGCCCGCTTCGTGAGCCCAACGCACGGCTTGCTCGATTCTATCCAGATTGGTCTTCTTGTTCACGTTCTGCAAGATTGCCGGGCTTCCCGACTCAATGCCGAACGCCACGTAGTAGCAGCCGCTTTCGCGCATCTGCGCGAGCAGTTCCGGAGTCACCGCGTCCACGCGAATGCCGTTGGGCGTGGCCCAAGTGATCTCGATGCCCCGGTCCAATATCTCGCGGCAGATGCCTGCCGCGTGCTCGCGCTTGAGCGTGAGGTTGTCGTCTTCGAAATGGATCTCCTTCACGCCGAAGTCTCTAACCAGCCATTCGATTTCGTCGACAACGTTGGAAGGTGAGCGGAAGCGTATGCGCCGGCCCCACAGCTTGGGGCTTGCGCAGAAGCTACAATCGTACGGGCAGCCGCGGGTGGACGTGATGGGCGCGACCGGGAAGTTCTTGATAAGGCCGCCATGTGGCGCTCGCTGGTACGAGGCCGGCGCCATCTGGCGCCAGTCCGGGAACGGCAGTTCGTCGAGGCTCTCCGCGAGCGGCCTCGGAGTCACGCTCCCTCCAGTGGCCGCGAGCACGCCTGCCGGCGGCTCGCCGGTTCGCCCGGCCTCGACGTATCGAGCGAGTTCAGCCATCGTCTTCTCGCCCTCGCCTACCACCACGAAGTCGCAGCCGGTTTGGGCGAGCGTTTCCTGCGGCAGCGCGGTCGCGTGGGGGCCGCCGATCGCCACGGGCTTGCCCATCTCCTTCAAAGCCTTCGTGGCATCGACAACTTCGGGCAAGAAGTCGGTGAGGCAGGTGAAGCCGACGAGATCCGCGTCCGCACACGCGTCGGCGAGCGCGGGCGTGTTCAGCCCCAGGTTGAGTCCATCGATGATGCGACAGTCGATCCCCTCTTGGCGCAAGTAGCCGGCCACGTACCCGATCCCGAGCGGCGGGGTGATGAGGTGCGTGTAGTAGTTGGGCCGGGCTAAGGCGACGAGCATGGCGTGTCTTGGAGTCCAGAGGTCAGGCCGTTTGCTATGGCGAACATGTCTTCCGCGCTGAGCTTCGGCCGGATGTGGCCGCGCACCTTCGCGGCTTGCCTGGCGCGGCCGAGAAGCGTCGGGAAGTGGGAGCAGGCGTAGGTGATCTCCGGCCAGCAGGCGTACATGCACCCGGGGCAGGCCTCCACGAGCGGCTGGATCTCCTTGGCGATCTTTCCACTGCGATAGTCCTCAACGAATCCGGGCGCTAAGACCGGGCGTTCGTATGGCACGTCCACACAAGGCAGGAAGCTGCCGCTTGGGCTAACGGAGAAGAACAGCCGCGGGCTGTCGCATTTCCAGTTCGTCTTTCCCCATTTGAGGAAGTCGGGCGACTCGCGCAGGAACCGCATCGAGTTCTGGATGCGCGTCCCGGCGCGTTTCATGTCCATCAACTCGTCGTACACAGCCTCGATCCGCGGGTGGTCTCCAGGGCCGAACGCGAAGCCCTCGGCCTGTTTCCGGATGATCATGGCCTCGTTGCCGTCAGCCGCCACGTGGATCGGGATGAGCGACGCGTAGAAGCCGATCGCATCGATGAACCGCACGACCGTGGGCACGTCGCCCAAGTTCCGCTTGGACACGACCACGTTCACGCCGGACATGTTCGCGGTTTGCGGGAGCACCGCGGAGAAAAGCGCAAGCGCGTCGATGGTCTGGCGCCACGATCCAGCGCGGCCATTGATGTCGTCTTGGAGTTGCTCGTCCAGCGTGTCCAGCGAAAGCGTCACCTCTTGCAGGCCAGCATCGACACAAGCGCGCAGCGATGTCTCCGTGGCGAGGAGGCCGTTGGTCTGAAGCCGGGGAACGATCCCGCGCGCGGCGAATGTTCGAATGATCTCTGGCAGGTCATCCCGCAGGAATGGCTCGCCGCCGGTCAACACGAGCACGCCAACGCCAAGCTCGCGCAGCACCTGCGCCACTTGGCTGATCCCGTCGAGCCGAAGCTCTTGCTCCGCGCCTCGCGAACGGTTGGAGTTGCACATGCGGCAGGCTAAGTTGCAGCGCTTGGTGACCGCGAACTGCACGTAGATCGGCGAGCGGGCGCCCAGCGCGCCCTTGGCGATCGCCCATGCCAGCCGAAGGTGATTCATGTTCGGTCTGTCTCGGTCAAGACGTGAGGTTGTCCCCGCAACAGATGAGGAAGTACGCGACCGCGTATTCGAGGTCCACGCCGTCCCTCTTGGCTCGCCACATGTATCGCACGAGGTTGATGAAGAACCGGTGCTTCTGCTTCCACATGAGCCGCAAGATTCGGCGGCTGATGAAATAGAGGAAGCAGCGAAGCTGGAACCGCTCCACGTCGTTCGGGCTGAGGTCGCCGGTGCGCACGCAGCCGTGGAAGTGGAGGCTATCGATCGCATCGAACCGATCGCAGTCGATCACGCCGGCGCCGGACTCCAACTGTTGCCGGCTCTTGGTCTTGGGCAACGGGCGGTAGATGAAGAACACCGGCCGGTGCACGTCCAACTCTTTGTTCAGTTCGAACGTCTCCATGAGCGTGGCCCGCGTCTCGGTTGGCCCCCCGAGCATGTTGTACGCGGTGATGACCAGGCCCGCGTCCTTGCAGAGCGCGACGGCCTGCCGGATCTGATCGTCGCTGATGTTCTTCTCGTAGACCTCGTTGCGCACGCGCTCGCTGCCGGCTTCCACGCCGATTCGCACGACCGCGCAGTTCGAGGCCTTCAGCATCTCCACCTTCTCCGCGTCGATGGTGTCGGCGCGAGTGAAGCACGAGTACGGCAGCCGCGCGGCCATGCCGCAACTGACGTATTCGTCTGCGAACGCTTCGAGCCACTTGCGGCTGAACGTGAAGACCGGATCAAAGGTGTGCGCGATGCGCATGCCGCGGTCGTGATACTTCTCCCACTGTTGCTTGATCTCCAACGCGAATGCGCGCGGGTCGCGAATGCGGTAGTGCCGGCCGGGGATGGCCTCCTTCATGGGCAGGCTGGAACAGTACGTGCAGTTGAACGGGCACCCGCGATTGCCGATGAAATAGAGCAGCTCCATGAACTGGAAATACTTGTCCAAGTCGTCCCACAGATCGTAGTTCTGCACGGGCAACGCGTCGAGGTTCTGCACCAACGGCCGCGGCGGGTTCTGCACGACCTCCCCCTGGCGCCGCGCCCACATGCCGTCAATGCCCGCGAAGCCGCCTCCGCCCTCATACGCGGCAAGGAACTCAGTGAATGCATACTCGCCGTCGCCCACGCAAACCGCGTCGCACCAGGGCTCCGCGATGCACTCCTCAGGGCACAGCGACGCGTGGTATCCGCCCATCACGATCGGCAAGCCGAAGTCCGCCTTCACCGCGCGGGCGATGCGCCGAATGTAGCCCATGTAGAGCGAGGTGGACGTGATGCCGATCATGTCCGGCCGAAAGCGTTCGACCTTCTCCCGCAACACCTCGCGCCAGGTATGCCGGCGGAACGTGAAGTCGATGATCTCCGCAGAGTGGTCCGTGCGCTCGTTGAGGTAGGTCGCGAGCGTGGTGATGCCCATGTCGAGGATGGACACGTCGCCGCTTAGGTTCGGGTTGATGAAAGAGATTTTCATCGTTACGCCACGTCCCGCTCGAAGATCGCGCCTTCCGTGCCGACCTGCCAAACCGCGTCTCTGGGCACCACGCCCAGGATCGCATCCGCGGCAAGGAACCCCATGTGCATCGAGTGATCCATATTATTGTACCGAAAGAGCCCCTGCCTGCCGCAGCAGATCACGCGATCCAATGGCTTGATCCCTTCCCAGATCGTGCGGAGTTTCTCGGTATAGTCCAGGCCGTAGACTGGGTACGCGTGTGCGGCGCGCGTCGAGAAGTAGCCCAGGGTCTGAGCCTCCACGTCGAAGCCCATGCGCCGCAAGTCGGCGATACAGCGCGCATAGATCGCGTCGTCGCTCGCGGTCCACGTGCCGTCTCCCTCGTTGCACGCGATCTCGAGGATGAGCGACGTTTGGCCGTCTGGAGCATTGTGTGGGCTCCAGTTGCGCGGCTCTTGGATTCGGAAGAACAACGTGTCCGCGTCGGACGCGTAGATCCACGTGTTCGCGCTCACTTGCGGCATGTCGAGCATCAGGTTCAGGAAGCGGATGCCTCGGAACTCTAAGCGGTCCACGGCCGCGACCACCGCGGCATCCGGCGCGGGTCGAAGCGCATGGATGAAAGAGGGGGCGGGGATGGTGGACACGATGTCTTTGGCCCTGACCTCGATGGTCTGGCCGCTGCGCCGGCACGTGACGCGGCCCTCCTGTGGCCGCACTTCCTCCACCCCGCACTCCAGCAGGACCGTGCTTCCCGCGTCGCGCACCAGGTCCGCGACGCGCTCCCAGATCATGCCGATGCCGGCCCGGGGATAGTAAAACTGCTGTGCGTAGGTCTTCGGCGTGCCTTTCCGCAGGTGGAGCATCCGAAGGATCACGTCTCCCAGGTTGAGCAAGCTAATGCGCTGGACGGCCCAGTCTGCTGAAATCTCCGCGGGGCTCCGGCCCCAGAGCTTCTCCGTGTAGGGGCCGAAGTAGAGGTCGTAGAGCGGCCGTCCGAAGCGGTTGGCGATCCACGCTTCGAGCGACTCGTCCTCCGGCTTGCGCACGCACCTCAGCAGATGGGTGAGCATGTAGCCGCCCAAGCAGCGCAGCGACGTCCACGGCGGCAGCTTGCGCAGGAGTTCTTTGGCTTCGAGCGGATACGAGTAGTACTCGTGTCGAAAGCGGATGCGGCTTGTGCGCGGCCGCAGGAGCAGATCGTCTCCCATGAGGGACTTGAGCCGGTCGAGCACGCGCTCCTCGTCCGAGATGATTCGGTGGCCGCCCAGATCGAATGTGAACCCGTTCCGCGTGACGCTCTGGGACAGCCCCCCTACCCGCACGTCATGCTCGACCACGCACACAGACTTGCCGGCCTCACACAACAACCACGCGGCACTCAGGCCGGCCGCGCCCGCTCCGAGAATGGCCACGTCGGCCTCGTAAGTTTCTGCGTTGGCTCTTGCGTGTGAGTCCATGGGCTGATCGGCCATCCTACCTATGTGCGGTGGGCTTTGCACTCGCCCATCACCAGCCCTGGCATGCGCATCCACAACACGTTGCAGATGAATCCGCACATCCTGGATCCGAAGAACAGCCGTGCCACAATCGCGAGAACTCGCTTCGACGGGTGCAAGAGCGATCAGTCTCCGAACGTGCAGCGGAAGTTGCGGAACCGCACTTCGATGCCAATGTTGTTCACGGCTGACACGAAGAAACCCACCCTAAGGTTGGAGGGGCCCCGAAGACGAAAGCTCCCGAGGGAGGTCTTGTCTACGAAGCCGTGCACTTCCCCGGTCAGCTTGTCGAACGTGAGCCGCAGCGTGTGAAACGTCGAGCCCTCGTCGCCGCGCGCATGCGCCACGGCAATATTGAAGGCCTTGGACTGGCCGCCCATCTTGCGCACTAGGCCCCGGCCGTAGCTGTTGCCATCGAAGTACACACGGAGCGCTTGCCCCGAGGAATCGTTCACCTCGAACACCACCCGCGCGGCCGCGCCAATACCGGTGCGCGCCATCCTCGGCACGCAGAAGTCAACCGTGGCGTCCACAGACCGCACGCCGAACGGGATGGTCTGGTACCCGCGGACCGCTTCCCTGTCATACGCGTAGTCCGCCGAGACCACCAAGGCGCCGCCGGCGAATCCCATGTGGATCGACTTGCCGCCGATGGCGCGCCACGCCGCGGGGTAGGCCAATTCTTCCTGAAGGGGCTCCTCCAGCACTTTGCCAAACACAAACGCCGTGGGCACCTCCGAGGGCTTCCGCTCGGGTCGCGCGGTGCCGGCCGCCACGAGCGCGGCGGCGGCCTTGGCCTGTGCAGACTGGGGGAACAGCCGCTTCAGGCGCATCATCGCCCGCGTCTGCACCTCTCGCTCGCCCTTGGCGCCCGATGCCTTCACGAGCGCCAGCAGCACGTCGGCAAGGCCTCGCTTCATCGTTCGCCCGAAAGGCTGTCGTGCATACGCGTCGCCGGCCTTTGCAAACGCCTGGACATCGGCTTCGGTCAGATCGGTCTGGCCCACCAACCGCCTTTGCCACGCCATGGCCGTGGCCCCTGCGCGCTTCACCGCATCGCGGCTCTGCGGCGTGCCCGCGTAAGTCTTCGCAAACTTCAAGAATTCGTCGATTACCCCTCGATACGCGCGCTCGGTCGCGAGCATGTACTCCGTCTTGGCAAGCAGCGTTTGGAGTTCGATTGGAGCATTGCGGCGCCTCTCCTCTGCCTTGGCGCGCTCGGCCGCTTCGACCGCATCAATCTCCGCGAGCAGGGCTTCGGCCTTGCGACTCCAGCCGGGGAACACCTTGGCCAACTGGCGGCACAGCACTCGGCACTCGGCCCGCCGCTTGCCCCGAAACGCGGCGCGAGCCGTCTGATACAGCCGTTCCGCTCGCCGGTCGTCGATCTCCACAATGCGCTTCTTCAGGTCCGCTTGGAGGTCTTCGTGCTGAACCTTCTCCAGCAGATTCGAATAGATGGTGCGCGCCTTCTCCAGTTCGCCGGCCGCGACCAACGCCGCGGCCCGCTGTAGGTCGATAGCGACGGGGGCAGCCTTGGGTTCCACCGGGTTGGCAGGGGCGTTCGCCTTGGACTTGGGAGGCAGTTCGTCCGGCGGCTTGGCCCCGACCTTGCCCTTGGCAGGGCTCTTGGCAGGCGCTTTGCCTTGTGCAGGAGCCGGCCCGACCGGCCCCGGTTTCTCGCCAAACAGCCGGTCCTTCATCAGCACGGCGCC
>JAJRTI010000552.1 GCA_024278415.1 Planctomycetota bacterium
CTTCTGGTATGATGGGCAGTTGCGCCGGTATGCGATGCAGGACAGCAACGGCCTGGCGTATTTCACGTGGGATGGGAACGGTATGAACTTGCTCGCCGAAAGGGATGTGGATGGCAACGTGAAGGCCGGCTACACCCACGGCCACACGCCCATCGACGGCATCGGGTCCGGGGTAGCAGCGAAGAAGACCTCCGGCGCGACGACGGAATACCAGTACCCCGCGATGGACCACCGCGGCACGGTCGTGGCGCTCACCGACGACACCGGCGTGGCCTCGGCCACCTACGAGTACGACGCTTGGGGCCTGCCACTGCACGAGGACGAGTCGAGCCTCAGCCTGCCCAACCGCTTCCGCTACCAGACCGACTGGCTCGTCCTCGCCGACTCCGACGGCACGCTCTACCTGTCGCCTGCTCGGGTTTATGCCCCGAGCGTAGGGCGGTTCCTCTCGCGCGATATCGCTGAGAGGAGTTCCTCCCGGAACCTTCATGTGTATGGCCTCAGCAACCCATTGCGGTACACCGACCCATCGGGTCTGGCAGAACGAGAGCAGCAGACATGCACGGTGGAGGTCGCGTGGGGTCATGTCTGGGACGTCATACGCAGGAGACGCTGGTTTGAAAGGAACTGTGATCCGCGCACGTGCCGTATTGGGATAGTGGGCTGCTTCATCCCGCCGGAGGGAGATTCGGGGCAGAGCGAAACGCACGGGATACCCGGCATGCCAGACATGGGTGGTGGGGAAGTCGGGATCAGGTGGCCGTGCGAGAACGCGGGGCTGAATCCCCCTGAGGGTGAGCAGCTTCCCAGGGGACGCACACGTGAGGAGCAGGGCTTCATCAGACTCATGCTCACTGTTGAGCACGCCGCTCGTCAGCAGATCTATGCGCTATGTCACTTTCGGAACGAGGATGGATGCTTCGTGTGCGAGAGCATAACGGTCAACTGGTTCAACCGCGTATCTCGAACACGAAGAGACCAGATTGTGAGAGACATAGAGGATTTCATTCGGCGCCACTTGCCACAGCTCGCACAGAGGATGAGCGAGACGGTGTCGTGTGAAGAGATCCGGAACCCCACGAATGTGGTGCAGCCGGAGGAGCCGTTGCCACCGGAGATGATCAACAGGGATCCCTTCGAGGGGCTTCCCTGGATCCGGCCATATCGCCTTGGCGGAAGATGACGAGAATGTCCAAGCATGTCGTGGTTATCGTGCTTGTGTGTGCAGCGTGGCGGGCTGTTGCGCGGGCCGGCCCGGCGGTGGAACGAGAGAGTTTGGTGACGGGCATGGCTGCCGGTAGCCGCCGCCTAGCTGCACTTCTGTTCAGGCAAGTTTCTGATGAGAAGAGGAACTTCGTGCTATCGCCGTTTTGCATTCAGGCCGCGATGGCCATGGTCTACGCCGGCTCAGATGGGGCAACAGCAGAGGAGATACGCGGTGCGATGGGATTTCATAGCGGCCCGGACGGAATCGGCAAAGAGTGGACAACTGTGCAGCGTAGGCTCGGTGCTCGCCATCCGGACTCGCGATTCGCCATCGAGCTTTCCCAAGCAATCTGGATCGATGAGGGCTTCCCGGTTGCCTCAGGGTATCAGGAAGCTGTCACTGGCTCCTTCAGAGCGGAGATCGTGCGAACTCGATTCTCTGATCCGTCTCGGACTTCTGCGACCATCAACGAGTGGGCTTCTCGCGTCACACGTGGGCGAATCCACAGGGCGTTGTCTCCAGCGGCGGTTCAGAGGCTCGGATCGGGCTTCGTGGTTTCGGCCGCTACGTACTTCAAGGGGCCGTGGTCTCATCAGTTCGATAGGAAACTCACGAAGCTCGGGGCTTTCCGGCGATTGGATGGCACGGTGACACGGTGTCCCTTCATGACGACGACATTCTGGTATTGCTTCGCCGAGGTAGACGATCTCCAAGTGCTTCAGTTGCCGATTGACAGAGGAGAGTTCTCTGCAGTCGTGGTTCTGCCCAGAGGACCAGCGGAGTTCCTCAGGATACGACGGAGCCTGCGCCCGAAGCACGTGGCAACATGGCTCAATTCACTCAAGGTCGCGAGGCCGCGCCCCATCCAGGTCCACTTGCCGTCGTTCGCCATCGATACCTCCTGTGAAATGGCATCTGCTCTCGAAGCTATAGGGATGCCCACAGCCTTTGCCCCTGGCGAGGCGGACCTCCGGAAGATCAGCGCAAGCAAGCGCAAGGCAACACACATGGTCTTCGTGAGGCACTGCGCCAGCCTACGTGTCAATGAGGAGGGCGTTGAGGGGGCATCCGTTGTTCTGGCCGGAGGCCTGTCTGGAACGCCTGAACGCGCTGATTTGCCGACCTTTAGCGCCGACAGCCCGTTCTTATTCATGCTCGTGCATCGCGCCACGGGCGTCATTGTGTTCTTCGGTCAATGCCTCGCCCCGGCGAACCCCGATGATGGGCGAGGAGATGGGCCTCGATGATATGCGCCGACCGGCGGCACGATCGGACGCGGACCGGCTCACGTCGGAGACGTGGAACGCCTCGGACCACACGAACATCTACGCATTCGTAACACTTCAGCCAAGTACAACAGCCATGTACGGAATACTGTCAAAGCTTCCGTGCAACGCCGCGTGTTGGGGTATCTGAATCCCAACGGGATTC
>JAJRTI010000030.1 GCA_024278415.1 Planctomycetota bacterium
TCAAGCGCGGGGAGATCAAGAAGCTGCTCGTGCTGGAAGCGCTGCCCAAGCCGGTGAACTTCAGCGGCGGCTGGGAGCCGATCACCTTCGGCGGCTCCTTCACCCTCGAGCGCATCGTCGGCGTCGTGCCGGTCGAGGGCGACGGCTCCGCCAGCTTCGAGCTGCCCGCGCTGCGCAGCCTGTTCTTCGTCGCGCTCGACGCGAACGACGTGGCGGTCAAGCGCATGCAGAGCTTCTTCACGGTGCAGCCGGGCGAGGTGTTCAGTTGCGTGGGCTGCCACGAGCAACGCCAGCAGGCGCCCCCGCTTGGCAAGGCCTACCTGAAGGCGCTGCGCCGCCGGCCGAGCCGAATCACGCCCATTGCCGGCGTGCCAGACGTGATGGACTTCCCCCGCGACATCCAGCCCATCCTCGACAAGCACTGCGTCGCCTGCCACGACTACGACGCGACCGCGAAGGGCGGGCCGCGGGCCGGGGGCGTGATCCTCTCCGGCGACCGCGGGCCCATGTACTCGCACAGCTACTACGCGCTCTCCGCGCGGGGGCAAATCCGGGACGGCCGCAATCTGGCCAAGAGCAACTATCCCCCGCGCGCGTTCGGCTCGGCCGCAAGCCCCATGATGAAGAAGATCGACGGCAGCCATTACGACGTGAGGCTCTCGCCCCAGGAAACGAGACTCGTGAAGCTCTGGCTCGACAGCGCGGCCCCGTACCCCGGCACGTACGCCGCGCTGGGGTCCGGCATGGTGGGCGGCTTCGGCTGGGGCGCGCGCACGCGCGACGTGTTCAAGCGCCGGTGCAGCGAATGCCACAAGGGCGAGCGCCGGCTGCCCGACTCGCCGCGGGACAGTTTGGACATTCGCTACTCCGGCGTCGTCAGGGCCGGCGACGAGCGTCTGCGCTTCATGCCCCACGCAGTGCACAATCTCACCCGCCCGGAGAAATCGTTGCTGCTGCTTGCGCCGCTCGCCAAGCAAGCCGGCGGGTACGGCGTGGCCGAGCCGGAAAAGGGCAAGGGCCACCTCGCCGTGTTCGCCAGCAAGAGCGACCCCGATTACGCCACGCTGCTGGCCGCGATCCGTGAGAGCAAGAAGCAACTCGACAAGATCAAGCGCTTCGACATGCCCGGCTTCCGGCCCAACCGGCACTACATCCGCGAGATGCAGTTCTACGGCGTGCTGCCCAAGGATCTGGCCCCGAATGCCACCATCGATCCTTATGCGACCGACCGCGCGTACTGGCGGTCGCTGTGGTTCCGGCCGCACAAGCCGGGGACATGATGGGACGCCGTGACGCGGAACGCCTTCACGCGCCGACGAACGACGAAGGTAGCCGCATGCGCCAGCATGCGGGAGCCCGCGCACTGGCGGGCGCGGCTACAGGCCAAGGCTGCGGGAAGAACGCGACGCAGATAACCCCGCATGCTGGCGTGCGCGGCTGCCCGCCGACGGACGGCGAAGGCCGTCCGCTCCGCAGCCAAGGCCTCCGGCCGCGGCCTACTCCATGCCCGAGAAACCCATGAACGCGAGCGCCATCATGCTGGTGCAGATGAACGCGATGGGCACGTCGCGAAGCGGCTTGGGGATGGGCGCTAACGCGAGCCGCTCGCGAATCCCCGACATGAGCAGCATGGCGAGCGAGAAGCCGATGCCCGCGCAGAAGCCCTGGAAGGTGGCGAGGAAGAAGCTGGTCTGGGTGGCCGCGGTCTTGGCCGGCGCGTCGGTGGTGTTCAGCAACGCCACGCCGAGCACCGCGCAGTTGGTCGTGATCAGGGGCAGGTAGATGCCGAGCGCCTTGTAGAGCGTGGGCACAAACTTGCGCATGAACATCTCCACGATCTGCACCATCGTGGCGATCACGAGAATGTAACTCACCGTGCGCAACACCGGCGACAGGTCCACGTCGACCCCAATGAGCCCCATGCGGTAGAAGATGTTGGATTCGCCCGGCCGCAGCAGGAACGCGTAGATGAGCCACGTGAACGCGGAGGCCATGGTCATGACGAACGTGACCGCGGCGCCCATGCCGAGCGCATGGTCGGTCTTCTGCGACACGCCGATGAACGGGCACAGGCCGAGGAACTTGGCCAACACGAAGTTGTTGACCAGGATGGCGCCAAGCGCAACCGTGAAGAGGGTGTGGAAATCGGGCACGGGAAACTCCAAGACAGGTTTTCGAGCAGACGCGGGCGGACAAGAAAAGCAAAACGTAAAGAGTCAAACGTAAAGGGACTGGCGAGGAGCACCCGCTTCCGCCTTACGTTGTTACGTTTCACGCATTACGCTTTTTGCATTTTATCCCGTTGAAGAAGCGGAACAGCACGGTTTCTCTCCTGATGGCGCCAATCGCTTCGTGGGTTTGCGCATCTTCAGCCAATTGAAGAAACCCAGCAACAGGCCGAGCACGAGGAACGCTCCGGGGGCCATGATCATGATGGCCGCAGGCTCGAAGCTCGTGGAGAGCTTCAGGCCCCAGATGCTGCCCGCACCGAGCACTTCGCGCACGAGCGCCAAGAGCATGAGCGAAAGCGTGAAGCCCAGACCGATGCCGAGCCCGTCGACGGCCGAGCGCACAACGCTGTTCTTGTACGCAAAGGCTTCCGCTCGGTAGAGGATGATGCAGTTGACCACGATAAGCGGAATGAAGATGCCCAGCGCGTCGCTCACCTCCGGCGGGAACAGTGCGCGCATGCCCAGCTCGACCATGGTCACGAAGCTCGCAATCACGACGATGAAGCAAGGGATACGAATCTCGCTCGGAATCGCCTTGCGGATAATCGAAATGAAAAAATTCGAGGCCACGAGCACGGTTGTGGCCGCAAGACCCATGGCGAACGCGTTGTCCACCGACGTGCTTGTGGCCAGCGTGGGGCAGAGCCCGACCAGCAGCACGAAGATCGGGTTCTCCGCGAAGATGCCCTTCGTGAATTCCTGGGACAGAGTTCGCTCGCTCATGGGACGGTCCTCAATGGTTGTCAATATGCCACGGGGGTTCCCCATAGCCTATCGCCCGGCGGGGCGCGAATCAAGCGGCCCTCGCACCAGCACTGGCGCGGAAATCTCCGCAAGCCGGCGCTGCGACTCCATGCAGGCGCGCACGCCAGACGCGTCGAGCGCCTCGTCGAGCACAAGCACCTCGTCGATGGTCATGGGGTGGAAGAGCCACGACGGGCCGAAGGTCAGCGACGAGGTCTCCCCGGCCTTGAGCCGCCGGCGCTTGATGCCGTAGTGCACGCGCAGCCGGCCGTCCCAGTACACCCGCACATCGGATGCGTTCGCGACCGTGAGCGCGAGGTGATGCCACTCGCCCGGCTTCACCCACGCAGGGCCGGTCCAATGGTCGTTGCAGCTGGGCATGCCGGGGAAGCGATACACCTGGAACACGAAGGTGGGCTGTGTGAGCGCGCACCACTTGCCCTTGCCGCGGGCGAACGCGGCGATGTATCCGCTCTTGCCGGCGAGGCGGATGAGGCTGTACCCTGTCTCGTCCTTCATGGCCGCGTCCATGCGCCACCACATCATCGCGGTGATGGGCCGGTGCGCGGAGAAGCGCTCGCTCTCCACCACAAGCGGCCGCTTCGCCCACTCGCGATTGGGACAGGCCAGGCCCTTGCCGGCGAACCCGGGCGAGGGATCGCGCCTGACGCAGGACACCTTCGCCGCGACAGCGTTCACCTCCGGCTTGGCCGCGCCCTGCTCGAACGAGTGGTAGAACATCACGCGTGGCTCCAGCCGCGGGGGCACGTACATGCATCGGGCCGCGGGCAACGGGCCCGCGGGGCCTTCACCCACAGCGGCGATGGCCGCGATCATGAGCGCAAGGGCCATGGAATCTTGCTGCCGAAAGTGAACTGTCCGGAACCGGCGACGCGGCGAAACGCTCCATGCATCTGCGCAAGGAAGGGGGGCGGCATGAGCCGAAGTCTTTCTAGTGTCGCGTCCCGCAAGTTCGTATGCCTATCTGAGTCGGTGGGGCTGTGCTTGGAGACCCGCGTCGTCCGATTGCCCAAACGCACTCCCACAACGCCACAGGGGGCGCAATGGTGCGCAAACCCCGAACGGGGTTTGACAACAGAGCCCAGGGTAGCCGCAGAATGCGGCTACCCTGGGTGCACGACCGCAAAACGATTGAACGCCGAAGGCGTTCCACAAGAATGTGGGATACGATGCGAGGCCATCCGCATAGAACCCGTTCGGAGGGGGGGCGTGCGATGTCGCCGAAGGGTTTCCCAGGGTTGCGCTACGCTTAACCCTGGGCTTTGGGGTATAACGCCTACGGCGTAGCGACATGAGGCGCCGGACCCCGGGCAAGGGATGCATCCACCGAGAGTCGCGGCAGACAGAATTGGCAGGCATTGCCCAA
>JAJRTI010000553.1 GCA_024278415.1 Planctomycetota bacterium
GAGAACGCCATGACCGTGCGGCCGAGTCGGGTGAGGCCCTGCGTGTAGATGATCCATCGGTCGCCGACGCGCGCGAGCATCTGCGCCTCCGCGTTTTCCCACTTGTCCGGCCCGGGCCGGTCCACGAGCGTCCAGTGGAATCCGTCCTTGCTGTACGCCCACGTCCACAGTGAGTGGCGGTTGCCCGCGTTCGGGTTGGGCTTGGCCACGGGCTTCTTGAACCGGCGCTCCGGGTCGCTGGGATCGTAGAAGATCATCGCGCCGCCCGGCATGGGCACGAGGTTGTTGTCCTTGCTGCCGCGGAACGCCTTGAGCCCAAGCTTCGGCTTGGTCCAATGGATGCCGTCGTCGCTCTCCGCGTACGCCGGCCCGCCGGGGAACGCCCAGTACCACATGCGGAACTTGCCGTCGATGTAATACACGGACCCGCCGAACTGCGCGCGGCGCTCGTCGACCGACCCCGGCCCGCCGAGGCGGATGATGGGGTTGGCCGGGTGCTTGACCGCCTCGCACACGGTCAGGCTCGCGCCCTCGTTCCGCGCGATCTGCGTCGTGTCCACGAGCAGCAGCGGCCACCGGCTGTCGCGCACGCGGCCCAGGGGCAACTTGTCCATGTTGTTCGTCATGCGCGGGGTCTCCTTGCGTGGTGCGGCCGCGGCGGCTTCGCAGGCCGGGGCGAGAGCGGACGCGATCAACAACGCCACGAGCGAGCGATTCGCGCGAGGTGCATGGGTCATGTTCGGATTCCTTCGCGGTCTTCATATCCGCGGCGCCATGGAGGACTGGGCGCGCACAGTATGCCTGATCGAGCGAAGTTCGCCAAGGCCCGGGCGGACCGGCGGGCTCGTAGTAGGGCGATTCATCGCCCGTTGTTTCGAATGCCGCGATCGGTATTTGCCGCGCGGGGCAATGTCACTATAATCGTCGCCTGCTGCCCCGCGCCCTGCACACATCGAGGAGACAATTCCATGGCCGATGCCGAACCCCGCGACTACACGTCCCGCGTCCCGCACTTCACTTTCCCGAACACGCTCGATGAGCAGGAAGCCGCGCTCGCGACGAACCCGCTGATGCTTCGGTTCGTCGAGTCGCGCAAGGCCATGGCCGGCGATCCGTACCGGCCGATCTATCACTACGTGAATCCGGAGCACTCGCTCAACGACCCCAACGGCCTCTGCTTTTGGCAAGGCCGCTGGCATCTCTTCTACCAGGCGTATCCGCCCGAAGACCCGCGGCAGCACTGGGGCCACGCGGTCAGCGACGACCTGGTCCACTGGCGCGACCTGCCGTACGCGATCTACCCCAACCCGGAAGAGTGTTGCTTCTCCGGCGCGACGTTGGTCGAAGAGGACCGCGTCATCGCGATGTACCACGGCACCAAAGTCGGCAACATGGTTGCGGTGTCGAGCGATCCGCTGCTGCTGAACTGGGAGAAGGTCGCCGGCCGCGCGGTCATCCCCATGAAGAACCCGGACGGCTCCGCGCCGCCCTACCGCGTGTTCGATCCGTGCATCTGGAAGAAGGGCGGCATGTACTATTCGCTGTCGGCCGGCACGCTGCCCAACGGCCCGGGAGGCAAGCCGATGCGCGCGGACTTCCTGCTGCGGTCGAGCGACCTCGTCACGTGGGAGTATCTGCACCCGTTCGTGGAGGACGACCACTACACGCTCGTGGGCGACGACGGCGCGTGCCCATACTTCTGGCCCATCGGCGACCGGCACATCCTTCTCTTCTTCAGCCACATGAGCGGCGGCCAGTATCTGCTCGGCGACTACGACACGGAGCGCGACAAGTTCATCGTGACCGCGCACGACAAGTTCAACTTCGGCCCGGCCTGGCCGGCCGGCGTGCACGCGCCGTCCGCGACGCCCGACGGCCAGGGCGGAGTGATCGTGATCTTCAACATGAACCCGGCCAAGCCCACCCCCGGCTGGAACCAGATCATGACGCTCCCGCGCCGGCTGACCTTGGCCGGCCAGGACGAGGTGCGGACCGAGCCGGCCGGCGATGTCGAGTCGCTGCGCGGGGAGCACGTGCGCGTGGACGGCATGACGCTCGGGGCCAACCAAGACATCGTGCTCGACCGCGTGCGCGGCAACGCGATGGAGATCGTCGCGCAGATCGACCCCAAGGCCGCGAACGTGGTCGAGATGGACGTGCTGCGTTCGCCGGACGGCGAGGTGCGCACGCGCATCCAGTTCTACAAGAACCGCGGCCTCACGCATCGGGACCGGCGCCGGAACGACGTGCGGGACAGTTGCATCACCATCGACTCGTCCCGTTCGTCGATTCTGCCGGACGCGCAGGCGCGCGCGCCGGAGACCGCGGCGGTCTTCATCGACAAGGACGAGCCGCTAACGCTGCGCGTCTTCGTGGACAAAAGCGTGGTCGAGGTGTTCGCCAACAACAAGCAGTGCGTCGCGATGCGCGTCTACCCCGGCCGGGAGGACAGCGTCGGCGTGTCATTGCGCGCGCAGGGGCAGGAGGCCGAGTTGAAGTCGCTCGACGCGTGGCAGATGAAGAGCGTCTATTGAGAGGGGCGGGCTCAGGCGCCCGTCCAGTCCACCACGACGCCGAGGTACGCGGGGTCGAGTTGCTCGAGCGCGTCGTACGCGGCCTTGAACTGCTCGGGCTGGATCGTGTGCGTCCAGATGGGATCGAGCTTCACCGCGCCAGACGCGAGCCATCGGAACGCGTCGCGCAGGTTCACTTCGGTTGACGCGCCCTTTGACGCTGGGGACGTGGTCATGGGCAACAGCATTTCCCAGCCCCCGCGCACGGTGACGTGCCGGCTGTGGATCGCAGTGAAGATCGGCTTGATGTCGCACTCGAAGCTCGTCTTCGCTCCGCCGAGCGTGGACACCTCGCCGCCTTTGGCCGTGGCGTCGATTGCGAGCGGGAACACGGACGTGTTGCCGGTCGCGTTGACGGTCAGGTCCGCGCCGCGGCCGTCGGTGAGCGCTTTCACGGCTTCGAGCGGGTCGCACGCGTTGGGGTCGATGGTCGCGTCGAAGCCGGCATCGCTCGCACGCTGGCGCCGCGTCGCGTCGAGGTCCATGCCAATGGTCTGGAACCCGCGGATGCGCCCCACCTGGCCGATCATGTTGCCCACGAGCCCCAGGCCGATCACCAGCGCGGTCCCCGTGGTCTTGGCCTCCGCGTTGCGGTAGGGCGTGAGCGCGATGTTGACGATGCGCGCGAAGCACGCGGTGCGCGGGTCCAGCCCGTGGGGCAGGGGCAGCGTGAGGCCGCCGGCCTTCACGACCTTGTGCGACGCGTGGCAGTGCCGGCAGTCGTCGATTGCGGGGAACACGTAGGCCATCTTCCCTTTCAGGTCCGGGTCGCCGTCCGCGCCGACGTCAATGACTTCGCCCACCGCGGTGTAGCCCGGATTGATCGGCTTCGGGCGTTGGCCGGGCGCCTTGTACGCTCCGAGTTCCGTGCCGGGGCTGATGAGGGAATAGTGGACTCGGATCAGATACTCGCCCGGCGCGGCCGCGGCCGGTGCGTCGAACTCCTCCACCGCGAGATCGTGGTCTCCGCGGATAACGATGCGACATCCTGACATAAGTATTCTCCTTAGAGACGAGAGGTTCGCATGTACAGAGCGACTTGCAAAACCCCAATAGGCCGAGGCCTCGCGCTTAACATCATGCATGGCGGAGGTGTCGAACGCGGCGCCGCCGAGATGCGAGCGCGGGAGCGCTCCGCTTGTAGTGGCGACCGTCAGGGCGCCCTCTGCGCC
>JAJRTI010000554.1 GCA_024278415.1 Planctomycetota bacterium
GGGCGCGGCTTGCACTGGGCTATGTTGTGGCAGCCCTTCGGGCTGCGGTGTCCGCGAGGGGTTGCACGCAGGCGAAGAGCCGGGACGTTTGTTGTGAACCTGCCTGAATCCACTTCGAAACTGAAACTCCAGAATGCAATGCGTTGGGATACGTACAATCAGACCTACACCCCATATTATGCCTTGCGCGCGCAGGCGTCAAGGCAATGCCCGCCATGAGTTTTCCCTCGGAGGTCTGCTGATCTGAGCGGCCCATGCCGCTGGCTTGTAGTAGGGCGATTTATCGCCCGTTGCTTCGAGCCCAGAGACGGGCGATGAATCGCCCTACTACGAACAGCCCAACTCGGCCATTCCGCTTGTCTGCACATCACAGTCGTCACAACCTGCCGGCGGCACCGGCCTTGGGATGGGACCGGCGCGTATTCTGGGGAAACTCGTGGATGCCCGCGCCCGTCTGCCCGCATCCTGGCGGCTGCGGCTACGGGTGCGCGCGTCATGGCGCCATCCTCCTGCAAGAGGTGTGAGAACCGGGGAATTGATGAGCGCGCTATGGTACGGGCCTACGCGCGCAGGCGTCAAGCCCCGCGCACGGTGGAGTGCGCCGCAAGCGCGGCGCTTTGGCTCCCGGCGCGCCCGCGCATATGCGCGTGTCGAAATGTCACGCGGGCAAATGTGGTTGTGTGTGCCCGATAGCGGCAAGGACGGCCACGCGCAAGCACTGGGGCTCACGTGTGCGCTGGCGGCTTGTCGGCCATGACCGTATAGCGGAGCACGAACGCGGCCACGATGAAGGCGCCCCCGACCAGGGTCCACACGCTTGGGATCTCGTGCACGATGATGGCCACCCAGAGGGGGTTCAGGACGGGTTCGAGGAGGGTGATGATGCCGGCCTCTTGGGGGCTGACGGTTTGCATGCCCTTGGCGAAGAGGAACCAGCCGAGGCCCAACTGGAACCAGCCAATGATGAGAATCGCCAGCGTCTCTGGCCAGGTGATGGCGAGGTACGGCCAAGCCAGCGGCAGCAGGAGCAGGGCGCCCCCAAGGTTGCAGACGAACGTGAGGAACGCGGGCTGGAACGAGGCGAGCGCGCTCATGAAGAAGGCCGCGATGGCGAACGCCACGCCGCTGGCGATGGCGAGGCTGATGCCGAGCGTGTCCTCGGCGCCCCCGCGGCCCACGAAGACGATGGCGATGCCGGCCATGCCCAGCACGAGCGCGACGACGTTGTGCCGGTCCGCGCGCTGCTTGAGCACGAGCACGCTGATGAGGAACGCCCAGATGGGCCAGGCGTATTGGAGGAGGATCGTGTTGGCCGCGGTCGTGACCTTGATCGACCACAAGTAGAGCAAGACGCAGGCCGCATACGCGAGCACGCAGAAGGGGAGCTTGCGGTCATAGCGCCACGAACTTCGCTTGAGCAGCAGGGCGAAGGCCATGGACGCGAAGACGTTGCGGTAGAACGCGATCGCGAAGGGGTGGACGTCGGTGAGGCACGCCTTGACGATGACGCCGCCGGTGCTCCACGCAATGGCGGCGCCGGCGAGGCAGAGGTGGCCGCGGGTGAATCGTCGGAACATGCGTGCGAGCCCGGAATGGGCAACGCCCACGCGCGGGGCGTGGGCGTTGATGGGAACGGGCGGGGGGGGAGGGGCCGGCTAGACGCTGGCCTTAGCCAACTCGACGATTTCGTCGAACGCGCCGGGGTCTTGGACGGCCATGTCGGCGAGCATCTTGCGGTTGATGTCGATGTTGGCTTTGTCGAGCGCGCGGACGAACTCGCTGTATTTCATGCCGCGGGCGCGGACGGCCGCGTTGATGCGGACGATCCACAGGCGGCGCATCTGGCGTTTGCGGTTGCGCCGGTCGCGATAGGCAAAGCTGAGTGCGCGGCGCACGGTCTCTTCGGCCGTGCGCACCAAGCGGCTCCGGCCGCCGACGTAGCCCTTGGCCGACTTGAGGACGCGGTTGCGTGCACGAGTCCGTGCGGCGCCTTTCTTGGCTCTTGGCATCGTGTGACTCCGTAGTAGGGGTTCGCGGGGTAGGGGGGGCAGGCTCAGCCGATGCCGAGCATGCGCTTGAGCTTGCGCTCCTCGGTGGAGTGCACGAGGCCGTCCTTGCGCAGCTTGCGGACACGCTTGCCGCTCTTGGTGCTCATGAGGTGTGAGCGGAACGCCTTCTTCCTCTTGAGTCTTCCGGACTTCGTCACTTTGACGCGTTTCGCAAGCCCTTTGTGGGTTTTCATCTTAGGCATGGTGAGATCCTTTGGGGTCGTTCACAAGCAGGAGCTGAGCGCACCTGCCGATTATGTTATGTCTGTGGTCGGCACAGTCACGACGTGGTTATTGAGCGAGAAGCCGCCCCCTCTTCCACATGGGAGCACATTGGTGGCTACGCGAATTGGGCATACGCTCGCTTTGTTGCCCGGCCGTGATGGGCACGGGTTTCCATGCAAGGAAAGCAGGGCGCTCAACTCGCTTGCCAAGCGGGGCCCGGCGTGCTTCAAGGCGCCTGGCAGGCGCAGCTTACTTCGGTGCGAGAAGCATGTGCATCTTGTTGCGTTCCATCTTTGGCGGAGATTCGACCTTAGCTAAGTCCTCCAGCTCGGCGGCGAACTGCTTCAGGATCTTCATGCCGATGTCCACGTGGGCCATTTCCCTGCCGCGGAAGAGCATGTTGACGAGCACCTTGTCGCCTCTGCTAAGGAACCGCACGGCGCGGTCCCTCTTGACCGCCACGTCGTGCTTGTCCGTCTTGGGGCGCAGGCGAACTTCCTTCACCTGTGCCGCTCGATGAAACTTGGGTCCGGTCTGGTGCGTCTTCTTCTTCTGTTTGTACTTGAACTTCCCGTAGTCCATGATGCGGCAAACCGGGGGATCAGCCCCTGGGGCCACTTCGACTAGGTCCAGATTCGCGTCCCGGGCCGCTGCCTGGGCGTCCTGGATCGCCATGACGCCGAGCTGATTGCCTTCAGCGTCGATCAGGCGAACCGTGCGCGCGCGGATCCGTTCGTTAGTTCTCTGGTCGTGAGCCGTACCGTACCACCTCCAGTCCTGGTTTGGTTGCCTCCAACGTGGCAGCGGCTGAACGGCTTGTCGCCGTTCGGCGCGGAGTCGCTGCTCTGCGAGAGGGCCTCTAACGCTTTTGCGAAATACGAGCCTTCATCTCCTCGATGAAGTCGTCAATAGGGCGAGCGCCGACATCGCCCTCTTCGCGTGAGCGCACCGACAGGGTACGCTCGCGGATTTCTCGGTCTCCAACAATAAGCATGCAGGGAATCTTGCGGCCGATGGCTTCTCGAATCTTCAGGTTCACCTTCTCGTTTCGGGCATCCACTTCGGCGCGTAGGCCCGCGGCCTGCATGAGGCCGGCCGCTTCCTGGGCGTACGCCTGGTGCGCGTCGGTGATGGGCAGCACGATGGCTTGCACGGGCGCGAGCCACAGCGGAAACGCGCCGGCAAAGTGCTCGAGGAGGCCGCCGATGAAGCGCTCCATCGAACCCAACACGGTGCGGTGCACCATGACCGCCTCGTGTTTCTCGCCATCGGGGCCGATGTAGGTCACGCCGAACCGCTTGGGCAGGTTCAGGTCCACCTGAATGGTGGGCCCTTGCCATTCGCGGCCGAGCGCATCCAGCAACTTCACATCGATCTTGGGAGCGTAGAAGACTCCGCCGCCTTCGTCAACAGTGTACTCCTGGTTGCGCTGCTTCAGCGCGTCGACAAGCGCTTGGGTCGACCACGCCCATTCCTCGTCGGTGCCCAAAGATTTCTCCGGGCGCGTCGCCAGCACGATCTTGGACTCGTACTGGAATGCGTTCATCATGAACTCGACCAGATCGAGGATGCCGGCCACTTCGTTGGCGAGCTGCTCCTGGGTGCAGAAGATATGGGAGTCGTCTTGGGTGAAGCCGCGCACGCGCAGCATGCCGTGCAGCGTGCCGGAGCGTTCGTATCGGTACACGGTGCCCAACTCGGCCATGCGCAAGGGCAGGTCGCGGTAGCTGTGCACCGACGTCTGGTAGATCTTGATGTGGCCCGGGCAGTTCATGGGCTTGAGCCGGTAGGGCTGCCCGTCGATGTCCATGGCCGAGTACATGTTCTCGGCGTAGTTCTCCAGATGGCCCGATGTCTCGTAGATCTTCTCGCTCGCGATGTGGGGGGTATAGACCAGCTTGTATCCCCGCTTCATGTGCTCATCGCACCAGAAGGTCTCGATCACGTGCCGCACGAGCGCGCCGTTGGGGTGCCAGTGGATCAGGCCCGCGCCCACGTCGTCGTGGGTGCTGAAGAAGTCGAGTTGCTTGCCCAGCACGCGGTGGTCACGCTTCTTGGCCTCTTGGAGCCGGTCCAGGTGTTGCTTGAGCGCCTTCTTGTCGGGGAACGCGGTGCCGTAGACGCGCTGGAGCATGATGCCGCGCTGCTCGTCCCCGCGCCAGTAGGCCCCAGCCACGGAGGTGAGCTTGAACGCGCCGATCTTCTTGCTGGTCGGCACGTGGGGGCCGCGGCACATGTCGAGGAAATCGCCGGTCTGGTAGAAGGACACGGTCCCGCCGTCCTCCATGGCCTCAAGCATCTCGACCTTGTAGTCCTGCCCCTTTTCCTTCATGAGGGCGATGGCTTCGTCTCTCGCCATCTCCTGGCGCTCGAAGGGCAACTTCTCTTTGGCGATAGCCTTCATCTCGGCCTCGATCTTGGCCAAGTCGTCCTCGGAGAGCGTCTCCGGCAGATCGAAGTCGTAGTAGAAGCCATCCTCGATCGCGGGGCCGATCGCGAACTTGGCGCCGGGGTAGAGCCGCTGCACCGCGGCCGCCATGACGTGCGATGCGCTGTGCCGGAGGACTTCGAGGCCCTCGGGGCTGCTGCCGGTGACGATGGCCAACTCGATGTCCTCGGCCAGCGGCGTGGTGAGGTCGACCAATTCGCCATTGACCTTGGCCGCGACCGCGGCTTGGGCGAGCCCTTCGCTGATGCCGCGCGCGACGTCGAGCAGCGGAGTCCCTTGCGGGTGCTCCACTACGGAACCGTCGGGTAGTTTGACGCTAGGCATGGGATTCGTCTCGCAGGTCTTTGAGGGCCGTGCTCACGGCCGAACGGCCGCGGCGCCACCGCATCCCCGGGCGCTGCCCCATCCTTGGGCGCGGGCGCTTCCACACGTTTATGGGCATCTTCCGGCCCCGGCGGATCAGGGACATCGCGCAAAAAAGGGCTGCGACGTTGCCTGTCGGGCAAACGTTCGCCAGCCCTTCTGCGGAAGGTCGGCATTGAGGGGGTGGGCGATAAAGGACTTGAACCTTTGACCTCCTGCGTGTCGAGCAGGCGCTCTAGCCAACTGAGCTAATCGCCCGATTGAAGCCGCCCGGCATACCCTCGTGTCTTGCCAGGCGCCTACAGAAGTCGAGTATGCTACCACAGGGGCTGTGGCGTGTCAAGCAAAACCGCCTCCGGCGAGCCCTGTAACGTCGTGATGGGGCAGGAGTTGCCGAACGAGTGGGTGGCCCATGGCGGGAGGGCTAACTGTACGGGGACAAGCCTCGCGCGGGCGCGCAATCGGAACAAGACGTACGCGCCGCGGGAGCAGACTTGGATATCCCCATTTGGGCCAATGACCGCGGTTTGGCGTCGCCAATACCCAACTGCTATACTGTGTGAGCCACTTGCAAAACCCCAGTTGTCCTACCTGTGCTGGGGCGCCGAAAGCCGGCGACGTCGCGTTTGTAGTAGGCCCGTGAGGGCCTTCCGCTCGGGTGGCGAATCGCCATCGGCGCAGAGGGCGCCCTAACGGGCGCCACTACAAGCGGAGCGCTCCCGCGCTCGCATCTCGGCGGCGCCGCGTTCGACACCTCCGCCATGCATGATGTTAGGCGCGAGGCCTCGGCCTATTGGGGGTTTGCAAGTCGCTCGTGTGTTCGCATTCATCTGCTCAAGTGCTCAGGCCCGACCATGTTGCGACCCACCATTACGCTGCTCACGGATTTCGGCCACCAAGACGTATATGTCGGGGTGATGAAGGGCGTGCTCGCGGAGCGCTGCCCCGACGCCAACGTTGTCGATCTGTGCCATGAGATCCAGCCGCAGAACGTGGCCCAGGCCGCGTATCTGCTCGAAACGTCGTATGCCTACTTCCCTGCGGCGGCGGTGCACGTGGTTGTGGTGGACCCTGGCGTTGGGACCGAGCGCGGCATCGTGTGCCTGCGCACGCAAGGGTACACCTTCCTCGCGCCGGACAACGGCGTGCTGGGCCCGATCACCAAGCGCGCGGCCATCGAGGCCCTGGTGAGCGTGACGAACGCGGCCTTCTTTCTCGACGACGTGAGCGCGACGTTCCACGGCCGGGACATCTTCGCCCCGGTCGCGGCCGCGCTGGCATCGGGCGTCGACCTAGATGAACTGGGGCCGCGCATCGAGCGCGTCAAGGCCCTCGATGCGGCTGAGCCGAAGCTGGGCGAGGCCGGCCAACTCCTCGGCCAGGTCATCCACGTGGATCGCTTCGGCAACCTGATCACCAACATCACGGCGGACGCACTGCGCGCCTACTGCGACGCGCGCCAGTCCGTCAACGTGCACGTGGGCGCGGTCGGCATTTGCGGCGTGAGCCAGACCTATGCGGACGTGGGCCCCGGCGAATGGGTCGCGCTCATCGGCAGCACGAGCCGGCTCGAGATCTCCGTGAACCACGGCGACGCGGCGCGGTTGGCCGGCTGTGGGATCGGCGCCGTCGTTCGAATCGAGCGAGGATAGCAACGTGGCGACGAAGGAACAGATCGAGGCGTGGGACAAGGCCCATTTTTGGCACCCCTTCACGCAGATGAAGGAGTATCGCGAGGAGCCCGCGTTGGTCATCGCCGAGGGGCGCGGCTTCCACCTCATTGATGCCGACGGCAACGCCTACATCGACGGCGTGTCGTCGCTGTGGTGCAACGTGCACGGCCATCGCAAGCGCGAGATCGACGACGCGATTCGCGGCCAACTCGGCCGCATCGCGCACAGCACCGCCCTCGGCCCCACGCACGAGCCGGCCGCGGCGCTGGCGAAGCGGCTCGCCGACATCACGCCGCCCGGGCTTAACAAGATCTTCTACTCCGACGCCGGCGCGACCGCGGTCGAGATCGCGCTCAAGATGGCGTTCCAGTACTGGCAACTCAAGGGCCAGCCGGCCAAAACGCAATTCATTGCGCTGCGAGAGAGCTACCACGGCGACACGATCGGCGCGGTCAGCGTCGGCGGCATCGAGCTGTTCCACAGCATCTTCAGGCCGCTGCTTTTCGAAGCGGTCTTCGCGCCCACGCCGTTCCGGCGGGAGCCCTCGGAGTGGCTCGCGGAACTGGAAGCCGTTCTCGACGAACGGCATGAGCAGGCCGCCGCGCTGATACTCGAACCCCTCGTGCAGGGCGCGGCCGGGATGCTTGTCTACGACAAGGCATGCTTGGCCGGCGCGGCGGAGTTGTGCAAGCGCTACGACGTGCTGCTCATCGCCGATGAGGTCGCGACCGGCTTTGGCCGAACCGGCCGGATGTTCGCCTGCGAGCACGCGGACGTGGCGCCCGATCTCATGTGCCTGGGCAAGGGCTTGTCGGGCGGCTATCTGCCTCTGGCCGCGACGCTTGCCACGGACGCGATCTATGAGGCGTTCCTGGGCGAGTACTCCGAGTTCAAGACGGTCTTCCACGGCCACACGTTCACCGGCAACCCGCTGGCGTGCGCGGCGTCGATTGCGAGCCTCGATTTGTTCGAGAGCGAGAGGCTGCTCGATCGGATGCCGCCCAAGATCGAGCTGCTCGAGCGGCGCCTGGCCGACATGGCCGCGTTGCCGCACGTGGGCCACGTGCGCCACGCGGGCCTCATGGCCGGCGTCGAGTTGGTCGCGCACAAGCCGGCCATGACGCCGTACCCGCTCGAAGCGAAGATGGGCGTGCAGGTGTGCCAAGCCGCGCGGCGCCGCGGCCTGCTGATGCGGCCGCTGGGCAACGTGATCGTGATCATGCCCGCGCCCGCGATGCCCGCCGACCTCCTTGCGCAGCAGTTGGACATTATCTATGCTGCTATAGTCGAAGCGACGCAGTCGCCAGGTGAGCGACGCGGAAGCCGCAATCCCCCCCTTCAAGGGGGGGAACTGAAGGGGGGGTAGCCAACACCCCCCTAGGGTCCCCCCTTCCAGGGGGGACGCGGATCGCATCGTGTCCCAGATGGTCGGCGGACGCGGCCGTCCGCCGCGAGCCACTTGAAAGTCCAGCCATGTCCATGAACACAGAAGCCATGGTCAAGCCCTTCTCATTGCTCGATACCCGCAATCTGCGCCAAGAGCGCGTGGCGCTCGTGGACGCGGCGCAGGAGTGCATCCGCCTGGCGCAAGTCACAAGCCCGTTGCGTCTGCAAGATTTCGGCCGCTACCGCGGGCCGGGGTGGCGCGGCGAGGGGGGCCTGATGCCGCATATGAGCGTGGACTGGTACATCGCCGAAGCCTGGAACATGGCCAAGGACAAGCTCAACGGCGCCCGGCTGCTGGAGGCCGTCGCGGAGGAGCCCTGGCGCCGCGACGACCTGATGGGCGACCACTACGACCTCTGGCTGGTCGACCACGAGCTGTACGACGAGACGAGCCTGGAGGCCGACGCGGCCGTGGTGGGCATGTCGCGGCCTGGGGTGGGGTTCGTGCTCTCCACGTCGCCTTTCGACGAGGTTCGGCTGCCGACGTACAGCCTGATCAAGACCGCGGCCCTCCACGAACTGGGCCACATGTTTGGCCTGCCCGGCATGCCCCGCGACAGCACCGCGTACGAGTCGGGCGTGCACTGCACCAACCGCTGCGTCATGCGCTACGCGGCGCCAAATCCAGACGCGTGGGCGCACCTCACCCAAGATCGGCTCCAAGCCGGGCCGTACTGCGACGAGTGCACGGCCGAACTCAAGGCGCACTTTGGCGAGGGAGTGCCGCGGGACGAGGCGACGTAGCAAGGAGACGAGATGGCTCAGGACGACGGACGGCAAGACGAGGGCCGCGGCGGGCGCAAGCGACGCCGCGGAGGCAGGCGCAAGCCCCGGCGCGACGGCCAAGACCAAGATCGCTCGCGCGAAGACTCGCGAGACGCCGGCCGCGGCGACCGATCGGGCCGCTCTCGGCCGGACCGCGACCGCGGCCGCGCGCCGCAGCCGCTGGCGCCCTTCGAGCCCGCGCCCTTCCACAAGCGCAAAGTCGTGCGCCGGGTGTTCCTGGGCGTGGTGTGCGTGGCCGTGGTGCTGGCCGCGTACGCATTGCGCGCCGTCTTCAACCCCCTCCTCATCGGCCTGCTCGTCGCCTACATCCTCAACCCCATCGTGAACTGGCTTGAAGCGCGGCGCATCCGACGCGTGCTCGCGGTCATCCTCATCTACGCGGTCGTGCTCGTGCCGTGCGTGATGGGACTCGTCGTCCTTGGCACGCTGGTGTACGAAGACGCCAGCCGATTGCCCGGCGTGTTGCTTCGCGAGGAGGCGTGGCTCGACGCAAACAAGAACGGCATGTGGGATCCGGCCGAACCGTTCGTCAAGGATGACGACAAGCGCGGCGTGCTTGATGAGGCGACCGGCAAGCATTACCTCGACCTCAACGAGAACGGCAAGTACGACCCTGCGGAGAGCGTGACGACCGACGCCAATGGCAACGGCCGCTACGACCTCGGCTTGCTCGACTGGCTATTCCTCGTGCTGTGGGAGGGGGATCGTTTCGAGGATGTCGACGGCAACGGCCGCTACGACGCGCCGGAGGTGTTGACCAAGGACTACAACGGCAACGGCCAGTTTGACCCGGGCGATGAGTTCGAGGATGCCAACGGGAACGGGCAGTTCGATGAAGGCGAGAAGCTGACGGTCGACCACAACGGCAACGGCCGGTTCGACCCCGGCGACGAGTTCGACGACGCGAACAAGAATGGGAAGTTCGACGTCGGGGACAAGCTGCGCGCGGACTTCAACGGCAACGGCCGCTACGATGCCGGGCTGCTGCGCAAGTTTGCGATGCTCCTGCCGGGCGATGCCGGAGTGGAAGGGGCGGGAGCCGAGTCGGAGGCGATGCGGACGGCCCTCAAGAAGATCGTGAGCAAGCACGGCAAGGGCCTCGCGCAGAAGGCGATGGAGAAGGCCGTCCAGATCCTCGAACAAGTCAACAACGTGGCCCTGTTCCTGGTCAACGCGGTGCTCGTGGGCGTGTACGCGTTCCTCTTCCTGCTGGAGATGAACAACATTGGCGAGGTGATCTTCAAATACATCCCGGGCCCGGCAAGGGACACGGTCGAGGATATCTTGCACAAGGTGCACAAGTCTGTATCGAGCTTCTTCCGGGGGCGTCTCATGGTGTGTGCGATCATGGGCGCGCTGGCCGCGTTGGGCATGACCATCTTCAAAGTGCGCTTCGCAATTTTGCTGGGCTTGCTGATCGGGGTGGGAGACTTGGTGCCGTTCTTGGGTGTCATCATCGGCCTTTTCCCGGCATTGACGCTCAGTTGGGTCGACCACCACAGCACGGGCTTGCTCATTGGAGCCACCATCTGGTTCGTGGGCATCCAGTGGCTGGAAGGCATGGTCATCATCCCCTACGTGCTCGGCAAGGAAGTCGAGATGCACCCAGTCACGCTCATTGTCGCCCTCCTCATTGGCGCGCAGGTGTTTGGTTTGTTCGGCGTGCTTATCGCTATCCCTCTGGCCAGCATCCTCAAGATTCTGGGCACGGAACTCGTGCTGCCGGAACTGGAGCGGCTGTCGCGCGAGCGGGACTGGGCCTGACAAGGTGAAGGGGCGCTTCTTGGAGTGCGCCGGCTTGACGGCGCTCTTCTGCTGCGCCGGCTTTGACGGCGCTTTTCTGCTGCGCCGGCTTGACGGCGCTTTTCTGCTGCGCCGGCTTGACGGCGCTTTTCTGCTGCGCCGGCTTTGACGGCGCTTTTTCCCAGAACCGCGTCGGGCGCATTGACAGGCGTACCACGACCGCCGGCGAGTGGATAGAGTGCAACGAATCTCCCGCCGAATCGATCCTTCCCGCCCCATGCGTGGGTTCGCGTTGCCGCGGGACGCGCTCCGAACACGCCGCGTTCCATGGCGTGCATGCCCCCAAGCCCCTGGCAGAAATGGGCCGTCTATGGCATACTGTTCGGTCTCTGGGAACGAGCACCGGCATGGGCCGGCGCCCCAGCGTGAGTATCTGTTGTGGCCTGAAGGAAGACGCTTTGTGAAAAAGACCGTGCTCATCTGTGTGGCTTGTGCCCTCGCGCTCGCCTTGGCCTCTGAAGCCCGCGCGGCTGGGTCAGAGAAGAAAGCTAGCTCGGGTAATGTGGCCAAGGATAAGTTCAAAGTGCTGTGGAATGTCATGAAGAAGCGGCAGGGCTTGGAGGCGATCAAGGCCGCGGCCAGAGAATTGGCAGCGGCCCAGCGGCTGCACGGCCCGAGGGAGAAAATGGCGAAGAACGCGGACTATGTGGCCAAGAGCAAAACGTGCGCAGATGTGATCGACAAAGTCGTCGCGGCCGAGTCCACGTACGACGCATTCGTGGCGAGCCGCCGCATCGGCCGCTCCTGCGTGGATTGCCATCAGGTGTACAATAAGCAGAAGAAGTAGCCCAGGCGAGCCGTCCCACTTGGCCCATTCCCAAGAGGAGAACCCAATGAGTTTCCGATACATTGCTCTGACCGCCACGTGCTGTGCCTTGGCCGCTGTGCTGGGGTGCAAGAGCGCGCCGAATGGCGGGCCGTCCACCGGCGCGGCCAAGACTTGTTCCGGCCAGTGCAAGGGCGCTCCGAAGACGGACGCCGAGGCGCCGATGCCCGGCCGGGTCGAGTGCCCCACCAAGAAGGGCAAGATCTGCGATGGCTCGGAGGCCTGTCTCAAGCGCGGCAAGGAGTGCCCCAAGGCCAACTACCCCGGCACGATCGCTAGGCACAAGATGATGGCGCTCATGGAGGCGACCCAGAGCAACAGCCTCCATGAGATCCGAGCCGCAGCCAAGACGCTCGCGGACGCCATGGCCAAGCACAAGCCGGCCAACGAGAAGTTGGCCAAGCAGAGCGATTATGTGGAACGAGAGAACGCCGCCATCGCCGCGATCCATAAGGTCATCGTTCAGCGCAGCACCATGGACGCCACGCGGGCGGCCAAGGCCATCGCCGCGACCTGCGCCGATTGCCACGAGGCCCAGAAATAGCCGCCGGCGCCACTGGGCCGCGCGCTCCGCAGCCGCATGCGCCCGCATTCTGGCGCATGCGGCTGCCAAGCCAACGCCTGGCGCCTTGAGCTACCAACCCATCACCACCGAGGATCACACATGCCTTTGTTCGAGTATCGATGCAAGAAGTGCGGGGCCGTCACCGAAGTGCTCGTGCGCCGGCCGGCCGATGAAGACAACGTGCGCTGCGACGCGTGCAATAGCGCCAAGGTGGCGAAGATGCTCTCCGCGGCCGCGGTTTCGGTGAAACACGCGCCAAGCTGCGGGTTGGACGCGCCGTGCCACGGCGAGGAGAGCCGCTGCAAGTCGAGCATGTGCCAACTGGCGCGGTAGGGGAGTCCGCGCGGCGGCGCGGCCCACCATGTACAACATCCCGGCAATTCGCCAAGACCCGGCCGCGTTCGAGCGGCTCCAGCGCGTCGTGGGCGACGCGGCGGGCCGGGCCGCCTGGCCCAGGTCGGCCAAGATCAAGCTCACGTATCGCTGCAACCTGCGATGCGTCATGTGCAAGTATTGGAGAGGCCCAAGGGGCGACGAAATCGATACCCGCACCGTGTTGTGTGTGTTGGACGACCTGGCGCAACTGGGCTGCCGCAAGGTGCATTTTTCGGGAGGCGAAGTGCTCACGCGGCGCGACTTCCTATGCGTCGCAGAGGCGGGAGTCGCACTGGGGCTCAAGGTCAATTTCACGACCAACGCGACGCTCATCGACAAGGGCACCGCGCGCGCGCTCGCCAAACTGCGCGTGAACAGCGTGGCCGTGTCGTTCGACGGCGCAGACGCCAAGACGCACGACTGCATGCGCGGAGTCGAGGGCGCGTTCAAGGCCGCGACGAAGGGCGCGGGGCTCGTGGCGAAGTACGCAAAGAAGGGCTTCCCCAAGCTGCGCGTCAACATGGTGCTGACCCGGCGCAACTACCACGCCGCGCCCGACGTGCTGCGGCTCGCACACGAGTTGGGCGCGGTCGAAGTGCATCCCATGCCGGTGGACGCGAAAGGGCAGGAGAAGATGCGCCTGTCCAAGGCGCACCTGCGCGACTACAAAGCCAACGTCGCGCCGGAGGTCAAGGCGTTGCGGAAGCAGTTCGGCTTCTCAACGGACCGGGACTACGTCTATCCGTTTGGCCGCACCAAGGAGGAGGCGAATTGCTCGAAGCAGGGGCTCTACGCCCGCGGCTACTACGACGAGCGCCCGTGCTACGTCCCGTGGCTGCACACCTTCATCGAGTGGTCGGGCGACGTGTACCTCTGCTGCATGGCCCGCGGCCACACGCAGCCGCTGGGCAACGTGCGCGAGATGCCGATCCGCGAGATTCTCTCGGGCGACGCGTACGCCGCGATTCGGCAGCACTTCATGCACGACCGCCTCGACGTGTGCGCGCAGTGCGACAACTTCCTCGCGGAGAACCGCGCACTGCACGAGACGCTGTCCGCCATGTCTCGTCCCCTCTGGAGCGGTTGACTTCAGCACGGCAATGTTGAGCGTAAAACGTAAAGCGTAAAGCGTAAAACGTAAAGCGTAAAACGTAAAGCGTAAAACGTAAA
>JAJRTI010000555.1 GCA_024278415.1 Planctomycetota bacterium
CCCAGGGTTGCGAGCGTCGCTCGCGAACCCTGGGCTGATATCCGGAATCCCGTTGGGATTCAGATACCTCAACACGCGGCGTTGCACGGAAGCTTTGACAGTATCCGGTATCTGGCTGTTGTACTTGGCTGAAGTGTTACCTTGCTTTTTGTCGCGGTTCCTGACGTTTAAGGCACTAACGTCGCGGTTGGGACAACATAGCGACTGGCGCCCGAGCCGGCGCTGCCCCATTGGCCCAGCAAGAGAGAACACATGGAGATCACCCTGCAGCCCCGCAAGGTCACGAGCAGCTTGGGCGCGGCCGTCGCGCTTCTGACGCTGGGCAACCTGTTCATCCAGTACTGCAAGTTTGAGTTGGACCACTTTACCGTCTATGGGCTGGCCGACCTCCTGGACGTGAACAAGGAGGCCAACCTGCCTTCGCTGTACTCCGCGTGCTCGATCCTCTTCTGCGGCTTCCTGCTGATCATCATTGCCAAGGCCAAGTGCCTCGCACGGGCGCCGTACAGATGGCACTGGGCCGTGCTGGCCGCGATTTTCCTGTTCATGGGCGTCGACGAGGGCGCGGTCATACACGAGAAGCTGATCGTGAGAATCCGCGAGGCGTACCACACGACCGGGGACTTCTATTTTGCATGGGTCATCCCCTACGGTATCGCCACCATCATCATTGGCTTTGCTTATCTGCGGTTTGTCATCTACGAGCTGCACGGCATCGCCCGCGTTCGCATCGTCGTGGCCGGAGTGACTTACGTCATGGGCGCGCTTGTGATGGAGATGGCGGGCGGCCGCATCGCCGAGATGTGGGGAGGCGACGAAGGCTGTGCTCTGCACGCGTTCTTCTACTCCATCGAGGAGTTCCTGGAGATGGCCGGCATTCTCCTCTTCATCCATGCGTTGGCCTGTTACATCCGCGACGAACTGGGCGGGCTGAGGATTGTGGTGGGTGCAGGCCGCATGGCGCCGGCAGATACACCACGCGGGACGGAATGACGGAATGATGGAATGATGGAATGATGGAATGGTGGAATGGTGGAATGGTGGAACGGCGAGGCCGCAACGCACATTCTTCCATTCTTCCATTCTTCCAGCCTTTCCCCACCGCCACCGACGCTCTTACGAGCGCGCTACAAACGACGTCCCTTTGCCATTCAGACTACTACCAACTCGCCAGCCCGCCTCCCCCGCACGACCTGCAACAGCCAGTGGCAATAGACGTCGAACTCGCTCTTCGAGTCGAACGAAAACCGCTCCCACTCCGGCGCATGGGGCACGCCCGCGAGCGACAGTGCCGGGTTCGCCTTCACGCCCGCCTTGCGTTTGAGGATGCCCGCTGCGAACTGAACCACATCAATCGGCTCTGGAGGAGCGCCCAGCCCTGCCACGAACGAGACATCCGGCAACTCGCCGCCAAAGCGCACGCGCCGCGGCGGGTTGAGGCAGAACACGTCCGCGACCACGTGCTCCTCCGTCTCGGTCACGAGCTTCTCGTCCTGGACCGTGCGCCATAGCCGGCGCACGTCTACGCGCACGGGCCGCACCTTCGCGACCGCGAGCTTCCCGCACACGACCAGCGCGATCCAGTTCCATGCCAGAAGCATCCGCTCCTCCACCTCGCGGAACACGACCTCGCAGTCGATGCCGGCCTCGGTGATGCGATAGGCCGAGGCTCGCGCCAATTCGGGCAGCGCTACCAGCCTGGCGTCAGGCACAGCCATGAGCCTCACGCCGTGCCGCGCGGCCTTGGCCACGATCGTGTCGGCCGCCTCCTTCACCAGCGCCCTGGCCACGAATCCCGGCGCGACCGTGAGGCCGCGGAGCGCGTCCACCTCGGGCAGCGATAGCGTGTCGCTCACGATCTGCGCAATCGCCTTGTTGGCCTCCTCGTCCCGCTCGGATCGCAGCACCGACCACGGCCCCTCCAGCTCTTCGCGAGTGAGAGGCCTATCCTCTCTCACTTCCGCCCCAGGCGTATGTGCCGGCTCCTCGTATGGCTCCACGTGGAGCGCGTCGCGAATCTCCGCGAGCGCATCGGTCGCCAGGTGCCGCACGGTCGCATCGGGGTCGGCCTCTGCGCGATGCCGCACAGGTGCAGTGAGCCCTGCCGCCAACGCCGCAAGCGCGGCGCTGCCATCCGCACGCGCCTGGGGATCCTCGCTCGCCAGCGCGGCATGGATGCGATGGAGCAGCCTCCCCACCTCGCGCTCGGCCGCGCGGCGCACGTCCGTCTTCTCGCTGAAGCACGCGCGGCCCACCGCATCCGCCGCGGCCGCGTTCGTCTGCTTCGCGATTTGCTTCAACGCCTTGAGCCGATCCGCAACCGCCGCGCGCTCGGAAAACAGCGTCGCACTCAAACGATCGAAGGTGTTCGAGGTTGCGCGTTCCATACTCTCTAATCCCTCATCTCCCATCCTCCGAAAACAGCCGCTTCAAGCGGCCCTCGTCTCGCCGCACGTGCAGCGTCTTGTAGTCCCAGTAATCCACGTTGCCAGGGCCGCCGGCCTTGCGCTTGCGCACGTACTTGCGTTGTGTGTAGTCCACGTCCGCCGCGTCCGCGTCTTTGGCCGAGCTGTAGAGCTTGGCGAGCGCGGCCGCGTCGAGCAAGGTCTCCAGCGGCAGGCTCTTGCCCTTCTGGGCCTTCACGACCACGTGCGAGCCGGGCATGCCCTGCACGTGAAACCAGTAGTCGTTGCCATTCGCCATGCGGAACGTCACTTGGTCGTTCTCTGCTTCGCTGCGGCCAACGAGGATCGTCGACCCGTCGATTGCCGTGAAGTGTCGCGGCCCGGTCGGCGCCGGCTTGCCCTTGGGTTTCCCGCGGCCCACGTCGCCAAAGAAGCTCTGCTCGATATCGGCGATCTCTTCAAGTGTTGCCGTTTGTTCGAGTCGCGCCTCGGCTTCTTGTGCCTTGGCCAACTCGCGCTCGGCCGGCGGCAGTTCATGTTCGGCGAGTTCCGCGGCCGTCTTGATCTTGCGGTAGCGTTTGAAGTAGCGCTCTACGTTCGCGGCGGGCGCGAGCTTCGCATCGATCTTGATCTCCACCTCGGGTGTCTCTGGATCGAAGTAATCGACCACGCGCACCGCGTCGAGGCCCGGCTTGATGAGGTGCATGCTCGCCTTGAGCAACTCGCCCTTCTGCTTCTCGGCTTCCGCCAGCGCCAGGCGCTCGATGGCCTTCCGGAGCGACTGCACTTTCCCGTCCGCGCGCTTGCGCACAGCCTTCAGCCGCGACCGCACGCGCTGCCGCGCGTCGTCCAAGTCATGCTGCGCCTGCCGCGGTTCGCATGCCTCGCGCACGGCCGCGTCCACGGCCGCCGGCGCGTCCCCGAAGCGGCTATCGATGGGCCTCGGCCGCACCGGGGGAGGAGGCACATAGGGCCGGCCCGGCAGGAGTGTCCGCTTCTCGCCGCGCACGTGGTGCAAGCACTCGACCACGCGGCCATCGTCCGCGACCAGCACGAGATTGCTCCCGATTCCAAACATTTCGCATTCGAGCGTGTAGCAAGCGTCGCCGGTGTCGAATTGGAACCGGCAGCGCCGATCGCCATCGTCAGCCTCGACCACCTTCACCCGCGCTCCGTGGAGCCGCTGACGCAAGGCCTTCACAAAAGGCGTGAGCACAGCCCACTCGCCCTTTTCCAGCAGGGTGTGCACGCGGCTCAGCAGCGGGTGAGCGGACACGAGCACGAAAACCTTGCCCGCCGGCCCGGCCACGTTGAGCACGACGCTCCACTTGTCCCGGCCATACACCTTCCGTACGCGGCCTGACTCGCAGAGCCGCGCAACGTGGGCGATGACGAGGGAGAGTTCGGTGGAGTTGAGGGACAAGGCCTGCCACGAATTGCGTCCGGCCTCTGGCGCGTGCTAGGGGCCGGCTTGATTGTGGGCGAGCGCGCCGCGATAATCGCCGGGTTGCCTCATCCTATCGCGTTGCGCCTTGGCCTGCAACGGAACGCGTCCGCCGGAGAACTCATCCATTCTGCCATGCATGTTGCGCCTCTACTCGCCGCCTCGCTTTTCATTTGGGCCGCGCCCCCACTAACGCCCCACGGGAACCTGCTGCCGAACCCCGGCTTCGAGCAAGTGGACGAAGCCACGGGCTACCCCGCGCGCTGGCAGCCGGTATGGGGCAAGCCCACGGCCTGCGCCTACACCCTCGCCCTCGCGCACAACGGCGTCGCGTCCGCAATGATCACGGACGCCGGCGCAGACCAAAGCCACGGCCTGCGCTCCGAGCACGCGCGCGTGACACCTGGCCGGCGATATGAGGCGACGGTGTGGGTGAGGATCGAGCCGGGAGTCAAGCACGGATTCGCGCTCTACCTCGAATTCTGGAACACCCAGAAGATTCGACGCATGTACAAGACCGCGTACACCACCCAGAGCGCCCGCTGGCTCAAGCTCTCCATCCGCATGACCGCGCCGGCCGACGCGCACACCGCGACCGTGCTGATCTACGGCAGCAGCGCAACCGTCGGCAAAGCTTACTTCGACGACGCGTCGCTGCTAGAGATGAAACGCAATCCGCCGTACGGCGGACGCTAAGGCGCAGAGGCGCAAAGAGAAGAAGGAAGACATCCGTAATGAAGACACGTCACATGCCGATTGTGTTGGCGCTCACGCTTGCCGCGGCAAGCGCGGCCCCAGCCGCCGAGCCTGGCTACCGACTCCTCCACGGCCTCAACAGCCTCGATGGCGCGACGCTGACGTGGGGCACGAACGTGAATCAGAAGAACCTCGCCCTGTCCACAGACGCCGCGCACCGCTCCGAGGGGGCGGCCAGCCTGCACCTGAGCGGCGTGCCAAACAAGGGCGCCACCCGTCCCTACCTCGGAGCGAAGGTCGCTATTCCCAAGACCGACTTCACGGACCGGCGCCTGCGCTTCGACGCATGGACTGCCACGCCGCAGGCCACCAACGCGCTCTACGTGCGCCTCTACAACGCCAAGGGCAAGTGTGTGGCGAGCTGGTCCAACTGGTCGTCGCCGTTCCGCGCGCAGTCGCATCGCCGCATCGCACTGCGGGACCGCGTCAGCCGGCGGCGCTTCCGCTATGAGCCCAACGTCGCCACGGGCGGGCCGCCCACGGACGTGGTCGCCATCGAGTTCATCATCGGCACGCGTTCGAGCGGCGCTCCGTTCGACCTGTTCATCGACAACATCTGCGTGTCCAAGCAGACCGTGCAGTCCGCGCTCGCGCTCAAGAAGCCCAAGAAGCTGTATCTCCGCACGACGCTCGTGCAGGACGGCAAGCCAGCCGCGGTGATTGTGTCGCCGCCGGGCGCGGGCTACATGGCCGCGGCCAAGCGCATTCAAGCCGCGCTGGGCTTGCCCATCAAGAATGCGATGAGCGCGGCGGACATGGCGAAGACGACCGCGGTGCTGCTGGGCGACGTGAACTCGAACCGGTCGCTCGCTCCGCTGTACGCGCTGTGCTACGTGGCCGCGGACGCGGTGTATCCTGGCGCGGGCGGGTGGGTGGTGCGCACGGTGCACGACCCGTGGGGCACAGGCAAGAACGCGGTTGTGCTGGCAGGCCCGGGGCCGGCCGAAGTGAGCCGCGCGGTGGACCAACTGCTCAAGCTTGTGCGCGACCCTCGCAACGTCACGCTGCCGAGACTGCTGAAGGTGAAGTTCGGCGCGGACCCCACCGGCTCGCTCGCGGCGTACAAACAAGCGCCGCGCAAGGATTATGTGGAACAGCGCATGAAGAGCGCGCGCCGCGCGCTCGCGCAAGGCCGGCACGGCGGCATCACCGACTACGTGGCCCAGGCCGGCGCTCGCTATGGGCTCACTGGCCACGAGGCGTACGCGCAGGCGTTCAAGAAGTTGGTCTTCCTTATGTACGAGCATTACTTGTCCAGGCCAAAGACCTACGGCGGCCCGTGGGGCATGGACTCGGACTTCCGGCTCTACCGCATGATGCCCGCGCTCGACCTCGCGGAGGAAAGCCCCTCGCTCACCGCCGCGGATCGGCTGAAGATCACGAACATCTATGCGGAGTTCATCAGCACCGATTCCGCGCGCAAGGCGCAGGGCGTGCTCGGCAGCAAGCGGGTGCGATACAACCACCAGACCTTCCCCGCGCTCGGCTTGCTCTACGCGGGCCTCTACTACAAGAAGTATTACGACGCGGACGAAGCCAGCTTCTGGCTCGACATCGCGGATGAATGCTTCCGCGTCCAGATGCAAGGCGCGAAGGCGCACGAGGACTGCAACGGGTACCAGTGGCTCACGAACGACCACACCATGCGCTACGCTCTCGGACGGCCCGACTTCACCTGGTTCCGCAACAACAACGCCCAGCGCATCGCCGATTACTGCCTGCTGTGCATGGACAACCTGGGCTATCAGGTGCCCTACGGCGATACCGGGCCGTGGCAGTGCTGGTGGACGGAGATGCCGTATCTGCGCGCGGCCGCGTGGTTCACCCACGACCCGCGCTACTATTTTGCGCTCGCCAAGAAGGCGCCGGCGCGGCCGCGCATCCCCATGTTCGAATACGCCAACACCGGCCCGGCCATCGAGCCGGTCGACCTCCTCGGTACCCGTGCGTGGCCGCTGGACGCGCGCTGGTACCAGACCTTCCGCACCCCCGACCAGCCACCCCGCGCGGCCGCGGTCGACAAAGTGGTCATGCGCGCCAGTTTCGACCCGGACAAGCAATACCTCCTGCTCGACGGCCTCTCCACCGGCGGCCACAAGCACTACGACGGCAACTCCATCAGCCGCATCACCGACCGCGGCCGCATCTGGCTCGCGGACAACGACTACATTAAGGCGCTGCCCAAGTTCCACAACGGCGTGCTCGTGCTGCGGGACGGAGAGTCCAGCCAGATCCCCGCCTACTGCGAGCTGGAGCACGTGGCCGACTTCGACAGCACCGGATTCTCCACCACTACGGCCCGGAACTACGGAGGCGCGAACTGGCGACGCAACATCATCTGGGCCAAGGAGCGCTACTTTCTCGTCATCGACGAGATGGAGGCGACCGAGGACAACGAGTTCAGCTTCCGAGCGCTCTGGCACACCGTGGGCGAGGTCGAGGTCGGCCCCAAAGGCCTGGCCGTCGAACAGAAGGGCGTGCGGTTCTTCATCAGGCAGGCGCCCGGGCCGCGCCTCCGGCTGCGCGACGACGAAGCGCTCGGACGCAACTGGGCCGGCTACCCTTACGCCAAGCCCGTGGTGCGCGTGTTCGAGCAGATCGCGGACGCCACCTTGAAGAAGGGCGAGCGGTATCGGTTCTTCAACTTGCTCTACGGGTCCGACGACCAGCGGCCGCAGCGCTACGACGTGCGACGCGTGGCCGATGGCTGCGTCGCGCTCGCCGGCGACCAGACCGCGCTGGCCGGCGTCGCCGGGCTGGCGTTGGGCGACGACATGCGCACGGACGCGGCCCTCTTCCTCCTCACGCAAGACGCATACGCGCTCGTGCACGCGACGCAACTGGTCTGGCGAGAGCCGGTGCTGCGCAGCGACCGCCCCATCCTCGCAGACGCCCGCGCCGGCGCGGTCGAACTCACGGCCGGCGAGCCCACGCGGATCGAACTATTCGCCGTGGCGCCCGACGCCCGAGTCACTGGGCAGTGTGCGCGCGTCGAGCGCCGCGGCCAGCGCCTCATCCTGCACGGCGTCAGCGGGCGGTGCCGCGTCGGCGGCGTGCGCACAACGCTGGCCGGCTTTGGCGAAGTCGCCGCGGGGCTCCCCGTGGCCGCGCCCGCGGCCGCAGCCGCACGCGCCAGCGTGCGGGCGCACGAAAGCCAGCCCCTCAAGCTCCTTTGGACCTACAAGGAGAAGCTCGCCGCGTATCTGCTGACCCACAACGCCGGCCGCTTCGAAGCAGTGGACACCGGCTGTGCGATCACCTCCGACCCCGCGCCGCGAGCGACGAACGTGTTCAGCGGCGAGCCGCAACGGCTTGACGCGCTCACCGACGGCGCGCTCCGCAGCACGCAGGCCGGCGTCATGTGGCCTACCGACCAACCCGTGACGCTCACCCTGGACCTCAAGCAGCCGTACGAGATCAAGCGCATCCACATCAAAGCCTGGTGGGCGGACCGATCGAGCAAGCACAAGATCTATCAGCTCGCCCGCGCGACCTTCGAGGCGAGCTGCGACGGGTTCCGCCGAGACGTGCGCCGGCTGGGAGAGATTGTGGACACGAAAACCCACGGCAATTGGGGCGCGCCCGGCTACGCCCCCGAAGACTACAAGATGAAGGTCAAGAGCGCGCAAGCCCGTTACGTGCGCATGCGCCTGAAGCCCCGGCCGGGTGCGGGCATCTACCTCGCGGAAGTCGAGATCTGGGGCGACCGCGAGGGCTTGGCTATCGACCTCGCCGCGAAGCGCAAGCGCGGCATCCCCACGCCCACCTTCGTCTCGCTTTGCGCGGCCGACGTGGACGGCGACGGCAACGCGGAGATTCTCGCCGGCTCGAACCTCGGCAAGGCGTATCTCATCGCCTCGGACGGCACGAAACGATGGGAGCGGGACATGGGCGAACGCGTCGACGCGATCACCGCGGCGAAATTCGCGCCCGGAGCATGGGCCGTGGTCGCAGGGACGCGCGGAGCGCGAGTGGGCGCGTGGTCGCCCAAGGGCGAGAAGCTGTGGGTGTTCGACATCCCCGCGTACAAAGGCGTCGCCTCGGTGCGAACCCTGTTTCCCGCGGACCTGAACGGCGACGGACGGCAAGAAGTCGTCGCGGGTGCGCGCAGTTGGCGCTACTACGCGTTCAACGCCACAGGCAAGCAACTCTGGCAGTACGAAAGCGTGCACGACGCGACCGCGGGCGCGGCCGCCGACCTGGACCGCGACGGCAAAGACGAAGTGCTCGCGGGCACGAACTATTACTGGTGGAGCTGCATCCGCGGCGATGGATCGCGGGCTTGGGGCTACAGCAGCCGCACCGGCCCCACGGCCAACGCGGTCGCCGCGGGCGACATCGCCGGCGACGACAAGTGGGAGGCGATCTTCGGCGGTGCGGACGGCTACCTCCACGTGCTCAGCGCCAACGGCAAGCTGCTCTGGAAACGCAATGTGGGCGACGAGGTGACCGGCGTGGCCGCGGCCGACCTTGACCACGACGGCAAAGCGGAAGTGATCGCCAGCTCGCTCAGCTTCAGCGTGTATGCGTTCCGCGGGGACGGCAAGCGCGTCTGGCGCACGGACCTGGGCGAAGCGGTGGCCGCGATGGCTGTGCTTCGCGTGAAGGGCGGCCAGCCGCTCATCGCCGCCGGCACGGATACGGGCCGCGTCGTCGTGCTTGACGCGGCCGGCAAGATCGTGCGCGAGTCGAGCGCGGCCATGCCCCCGTCTTCGGTGCTCAAGATCGTCGCCGCTGACTTGGATGGGGATGGCGTGGACGAGATCGTGGTCAGTGGCGAGGATGGGAGCTTGCGAGCGTTGCGATAATGGGTTCCTCGCTGTTTGGTGTGGGCTGAATGGCAGTGCGGCTCGCCGG